>NZ_AZND01000068.1:0-16903 GCF_000576205.1 Methylibium sp. T29
GCCGGCTGGTGGGGGCTGCGCGAGGTGCTGACGCGGCCGGTCGTCGAGACGCTGCGCCGCGCGGCGCAGTAGGGAGAGCAGAGAGCCGGGGCCGAGCGGGCGCTGTCTCGCCCGGGACGACTACATCGCGTAGCCCACCAGCACCACTTCGGCCGCCCGTTCGCGCAGCGGGATCAGCGCCTGGTAGGCCGGCGAGCGGTACCAGCCCTCGACCGCAGCCGTGTCCGGAAAGCGGATGACGACGGTGTCGGTGAACGGCGAGCGGCCGCTCAGCTCGACCGCGCGCTGACCACGCACCAGGATCTCGCCCTGCCAGGGAATCAGCGTCGCGGGCACCTGGTTCCGGTAGGCCACCCAGGTGTCGGGGTCCTTGATGACGATGTGGCCGATCACGTACGCGGCGGCGGCAGGTGGCGTGGTGCTCAAGTCAGTCTTCCAGCTCGGCCTTCGCCATCTCCACGTCCAGCCGCTCCATCGCGTCGGCCGGCGTGCACGCGGCGGCCTGCGCGTAGAGCTGCTCGGCCTCCTTCATGCGCTTGTCGCCCTCCAGCATGACCAGCCCGTTGGCGTATTCCACCATCGCGATCGCGCTGCCGGGGTTGAGCTTCAGCGCGGTCTGGAACATCTTCAGCCCGGTCGCGGCATCGGCGCCCTGGGTCTTGCCGAGCAGCTTGCCGACCTTGTCGATCACCTCGGCATGGAAGGCGCCGAGCGCGATGTGCGCATCGGCGTGCTTCGGTGCCAGCTTGATGGTGGTCTCCAGCGCATTCTTCACCTTGCTGCCCAGTCCCTGGGCGAGCGCCTTCGCGACGCTGATGCCTTGGCCGTAGCGGCCCACCGCATAGGCCATCAGGTAGTGCGCGTTGGCGTTCTTCGGCTCGGCGGCGGCCTGGGCTTCGGCGCGCTGGGCGAGCTCGAGGAACAGGTCGAGCTTCACCTTCTCGCTCTTCTCGAGGTAGTTGGCGTAGATCGCCTGGGCCTTGTTGGCCGCGGTGAGGCCGGCGCCACCAGCCTTCAACCCGGCGTCGACCGCCTTCCTGAACTCTCCTGCGTGGAACAGCGCCCAGGCCTCCTGCACGGCAGCGTCCTTGGGCCAGGGTTCGGCGTCGCCGGCATGCAGCCGGGCCCAGTGCTTCTTCAGCGCCGGGGCGTCGTGCACGTAGGCGGCGTTGTCATAGGGGAAGGCGGTCCACTTGGCCATGGTGCGGGTCTCCTGCGTCGTTCTCGGTTCTCGGTCGTCGGTCCGGTGTCGCTCAGTCGCGCTGGTAGCTGCCGGCCAGCATCAGCAGGTGCTCGCGCTGGCCGGGGTCGAGGTAGGGCATCAACAGGCTGAGCACGTGGCGGGCGCCGCGCAGCAGCGCCGCGCCGGCGCTCTCGGGTTCCAGCGCCTTGCGCGGGTCGCGCACGTACTCGTAGCTGAGCCAGTAGGTCAGCACCACCACCATCGAGGTGGCCACCGGCTCGGCCTCGCGCGCGTCGATGCGCATCGCCTGCGCGCGGCTCAGGCCGTCGAGCACCGCCTTGACGGCCAACTGCTTGTTCTTCAGCACGAACTGGAAATGGGTCTCCAGGCGACGGTTCTTGCTGAGCAGGTCGTTCAGGTCGCGGTACAGGAAGCGGTACTGCCAGATCAGCTCGAACAGCATGTGGAAGAACAGCCAGGCGTCCTCGACGTTGCGCACGTTGTCGGCCGCCCGCAGCAGATCGGTGAGGGCGGCCTCGTAGCGGTCGAACAGGCTGTTGATCAGCTCGTCCTTGGCCGGGTAGTGGTAGTAGAGGTTGCCGGGGCTGATGCTGAGCTCGGCCGAGATCAGCGTGGTGCTGACATTGGGTTCGCCGAAGCGGTTGAACAGTTCCAGCGTCACCTCCAGGATGCGCTCGGCCGTGCGGCGCGGTGCTTTCTTCGGGACCCGTGGGCTCATGGCGCGGTCGACTCGCCGGGGGGCGAGCAGGCTGGTTTCCGGTCAATCTAGCATCAAGATCACGCGCCACCAAGGCGGCCAGCACCGATGGCGGGGCCTGCCTACAATCCCCGGCTGTCCCCCGAGACCTCCATGCCGGCCGTTCGTTTCGACTCCGTTTCCAAGACCTACCCCGCCCCGCGCGGCAGCCAGCGCGGCGACCTGCATGCCCTGCAGGACGTGAGTTTCGACATCGAGCCGGGCGACTTCTTCGGCCTGCTCGGCCCCAACGGCGCCGGCAAGACCACGCTGATCAGCATCCTGGCCGGCCTGAGCCGCGCGACCCGCGGGCGCGTCACCGTGCAGGGCCACGATGTGGTGGACGACTACGCGGCCGCGCGCCGCGCGCTCGGCATCGTGCCGCAGGAGCTGGTGTTCGACCCCTTCTTCTCGGTGCGCGAGACGCTGCGCATCCAGAGCGGCTATTTCGGTGTGCGCGTCGACCGCCGGGCCAACGATGCTTGGATCGACGAGCTGCTGCACCACCTGGGGCTGGCCGACAAGGCCGACGCCAACATGCGCCAGCTGTCGGGTGGCATGAAGCGCCGCGTGCTGGTGGCGCAGGCGCTGGTGCACCGACCGCCGGTGATCGTGCTCGACGAGCCGACCGCCGGGGTCGACGTGGAGCTGCGCCAGACGCTGTGGCAGTTCATCGCGCGGCTCAACCGCGAGGGCCACACCGTGCTGCTGACCACGCACTACCTGGAAGAGGCCGAGGCGCTGTGCGGCCGCATCGCGATGCTCAAGCAGGGCCGCGTGGTGGCGCTGGATCGCACCGCCAACCTGCTGGCCGGCACCGCGAGCACCATGCTGCGCTTCAAGACCGACCAGGCGCTGCCGCCGGCGGTGGCGGCCCAGGCGCGCGTGACCGGCCGCATCGTGCAGCTCACCGCACACGACGCCGCCGAGGTGGAGACGCTGCTCGCGCTGCTGCGCAGCGCCCAGGTCCGGGTCGAGGAGCTGGAGATCGGCCGCGCCGACCTGGAGGACGTGTTCCTCGAGATCATGCAGGGCGAACCGCAGAAGGTGGCGGTATGACCGGCCCGCATCCCCACGGGGGATCGGCCGACGTACTCGTCGGACGAGGGGCAGTCATGACCGGCGCGCGCACGCTGCTGTACAAGGAGGTGCTGCGGTTCTGGAAGGTCAGCTTCCAGACCGTGGCGGCGCCGGTGCTGACTGCCGTGCTCTACCTGCTGATCTTCGGCCATGCGCTCGAAGCCCATGTGAAGGTCTACGGCAGCGTCGGCTACACCAGTTTCCTGATCCCCGGGCTGGTGATGATGAGCGTGCTGCAGAACGCCTTCGCCAACAGCAGCTCGTCGCTGATCCAGAGCAAGGTGACCGGCAACCTCGTTTTCCTGCTGGTGACGCCGTTGTCGCACTGGGCGTGGTTCGCGGCCTATGCGGGCGCGTCGGTGGTGCGCGGCCTGGTGGTGGGCGCCGGGGTGCTGTTGGTCACCGTGTGGTTCGCGCCGCCCGGCCTGGCCGCGCCGTGGTGGACTCTGGTGTTCGCCGTGCTGGGGGCGGCGATGATGGGCGCGCTGGGCCTGGTGGCCGGCCTGTGGGCCGAGAAGTTCGACCAGATCGCGGCGTTCCAGAACTTCATCGTGATGCCGATGACCTTTCTGTCGGGCGTGTTCTATTCGATCGACTCGCTCCCGCCGTTCTGGCAGGCGGTGAGCCATCTCAATCCCTTCTTCTACATGATCGACGGATTCCGGGCCGGCTTCTTCGGCATCAGCGACGTGAGCCCGTGGGTCAGCCTGGGGGTGGTCGCCGCCAGCTTGGCGGCCGTCTCGGCGGTGGCGCTGCGGCTGCTGAAGACCGGCTACAAGCTGCGCTCCTGAACGCCCGATACACTGGTGTCATGGCCGACCCCACCGCAGACGACGTGCAGCGCTACATCGCGCAAGGGCTCGCCTGCGAGCATCTGCAGGTGGAGGGCGACGGCCGCCACTTCTTCGCCACCATCGTGTCGGCCGAGTTCGACGGCCTGAGCCGCGTCCGCCGTCACCAACGGGTCTACGCAGCGCTCGGCGATAGAATGCGCGAACAAATCCACGCGCTGTCGATGAAGACGCTGACGCCGGCCGAATTCGCGGTGCAGGGCTCCGAGCCCCGCGCTGCCGCTGCCCACCACCACTGATCCACAAGCCGCCCTGTGGCGCGGCTTGTGCGCTCCCTCGTGGCGAGGGCGGTCCGTGCAAGCGCGTGATGCAGGGCGGTGACGAGCACCGCACCATGGACAAACTCATCATTCGCGGCGGCCGCCGTCTCCACGGCGAGGTCGCGATCTCGGGCGCCAAGAACGCGGCGCTGCCGGAGCTGTGCGCTGCGCTGCTGACCGCCGAGCCGGTGCGCTTCTCGAACGTGCCGCGCCTGCAGGACGTGTCGACCACGCTGAAGCTGCTGCGCAACATGGGCGCCGTCGCCGAGCGCAGCGAGAGCCGCCCCGACGAAGTGACCATCGACGCCGGCCCGGTCAGCAGCCCCGAGGCCCCCTACGACCTGGTGAAGACCATGCGGGCGTCGATCCTGGTGCTGGGACCGCTGCTGGCGCGCTTCGGCGAGGCCACGGTGTCGCTGCCGGGCGGTTGTGCGATCGGCTCGCGGCCGGTCGACCAGCACATCAAGGGCCTGCAGGCGATGGGCGCGCAGATCAGCGTCGAGCACGGCTACATCATCGCGAAGGCGCCCAAGGCCTCGGGCGGGCTGCGCGGCGCGCGCATCACGACGGACATGGTGACCGTCACCGGCACGGAGAACCTGCTGATGGCCGCGACGCTGGCCGACGGCGAGACCGTGCTCGAGAACGCCGCGCAGGAGCCCGAGATCCCCGACCTGGCCGAGATGCTGATCGCGATGGGCGCGAAGATCGAGGGCCACGGCAGCAGCAAGATCCGCATCCAGGGCGTCGCGCAACTGCACGCGCCGCGCGGCGGGCACCGCGTGGTGCCCGACCGCATCGAGGCCGGCACCTTCCTGTGCGCGGTGGCCGCGGCCGGCGGCGAGGTGCTGCTGAAGCACGCGCGCGCCGACCACCTGGACGCGGTGATCGACAAGCTGCGCGAGGCCGGCGTCCGCGTCGAGGCCGGCAGCGACTGGATCCGCGTGGCCTCCGACGGCAAGCTGAAGGCGGTGGGCTTCCGCACCAGCGAGTACCCGGCCTTCCCGACCGACATGCAGGCGCAGTTCATGGCGCTCGACTGCATCGCCGAGGGCACCGCGCGCGTCACCGAGACCATCTTCGAGAACCGCTTCATGCACGTCGATGAACTGGTGCGCCTGGGCGCGAAGATCGAGGTCGACGGCCACACGGCCATCGTCACCGGCGTGCCGCAGCTGTCGGGCGCCACGGTGATGGCGACCGACCTGCGCGCCTCGGCCAGCCTGGTGATCGCCGGCCTGGTGGCCAGCGGCGAGACCCTGGTCGACCGCATCTACCACCTGGACCGCGGCTACGACCAGATGGAAACGAAGCTGCGCGCCCTGGGCGCGGACATCGAAAGAGTGAAATGACAGTCCTCACGCGCACTTCGTTCGCTTCGCCCCGAGGGCGCGAGGCCTCCATCCGGGCGGCCCGGCGGGAGGCCCCATGAGCATCACGCTCGCGCTGTCGAAGGGCCGCATCTTCGAAGAGACGCTGCCGCTGCTGAAGGCGGCAGGCATCGAGGTCACCGAGGACCCCGAGACCTCGCGCAAGCTCATCCTGCCGACCAACCGGCCCGACGTGCGCGTGGTGCTGGTGCGCGCCACCGACGTGCCACCTACGTGCAGCATGGCGGTGCCGACCTCGGCGTGGTCGGGCTCGACGTGCTGCTGGAGCATGGCGGTCAGGGCCTGTACCAGCCGCTGGACCTGCGCATCGCCAAGTGCCGCATGAGCGTGGCGGTGCGGGCCGACTTCGACTACGCGGCGGCGGTGAAGCAGGGCTCGCGCATCCGCGTCGCCACGAAGTACGTGAGCGTCGCGCGCGACCACTTCGCCGACAAGGGCGTGCACGTCGACCTGATCAAGCTCTACGGCTCGATGGAGCTGGCGCCGCTGACCGGCCTGGCCGATGCCATCGTCGACCTGGTGTCGACCGGCAGCACGCTCAAGGCCAACCACCTGCTCGAGGTCGAGCGGATCATGGACATCTCGTCGCGGCTGGTGGTGAACCAGGCCGCGCTGAAGCTCAAGCGCGAGGCGATCCGTCCGCTGATCGACGTCTTCGCAGCAGCCATCCCCCAGGAGTGAACATGAGCGCCCCCGCCCGCGTGAACCTGCGCCGCCTGGCCACCACGCAGCCCGATTTCGAGGCGGCATTCCGGGCCGTGCAGCACTGGTCGGCGGAGACCGACGACGCGATCGAGGGCCGTGTGGCGGAGATCCTGGCCGACGTGCGGCAGCGCGGCGACGCCGCGGTCCTGGAGTACACCGCGCGCTTCGACGCACTGCCGGTCGGCTCGATGAGCGAGCTCGAGCTGACGCAGGCCGATTTCGCCGCCGCCTTCGCGGCCATCACGCCGGCGCAGCGCGACGCGCTGCAGCAGGCCACGCGCCGCATCCGCAGCTACCACGAGCGCCAGCTCGACGCCTGCGGCCGCAGCTGGAGCTACCGCGACGAGGACGGCACGCTGCTGGGCCAGAAGGTCACGCCGCTGGACCGCGTGGGCATCTACGTGCCGGGTGGCAAGGCGGCCTATCCGTCCAGCCTGCTGATGAATGCGGTGCCGGCCCATGTGGCCGGCGTGCCCGAGATCGTGATGGTGGTGCCCACGCCGAAGGGCGAGCGCAACACCCTGGTGCTGGCCGCCGCGCACGTGGCGGGCGTGACGCGCGCCTTCACGATCGGTGGTGCGCAGGCGGTGGCTGCGCTGGCCTATGGCACGGCCACGGTGCCGCAGGTCGACAAGATCACCGGCCCCGGCAACGCCTATGTGGCGAGCGCGAAGAAGCGCGTGTTCGGCACGGTGGGCATCGACATGATCGCCGGGCCCAGCGAGATCCTGGTGCTGGCCGACGGCAGCACGCCGGCCGACTGGGTGGCGATGGATCTGTTCAGCCAGGCCGAGCACGACGAGCTGGCGCAGAGCATCCTGCTGTGCCCCGATGCGGCCTATCTCGACGCAGTTCAGACAGAGATCGACCGGCTGCTGCCCGGCATGCCGCGCGCTGCCATCATCCGCGCTTCGCTGGAAGGGCGCGGCGCGTTGATCCACACCCGCTCGATGGACGAGGCCTGCGAGATCAGCAACCGCATCGCGCCCGAGCACCTGGAAGTGAGCTCGAACGAGCCGCACCGCTGGGAGCCGCTGCTGCGCCACGCCGGCGCGATCTTCCTCGGTGCCTACACCAGCGAATCGCTGGGCGACTACTGTGCCGGGCCGAACCACGTGCTGCCGACCTCGGGCACCGCGCGCTTCAGTTCGCCGCTGGGCGTCTACGACTTCCAGAAGCGCAGCAGCCTGATCGAGGTCAGCGAGCAGGGCGCGCAGACGCTGGGCGTGATCGCCGCCGAGCTGGCCTACGGCGAGGGCCTGCAGGCGCACGCGCAGGCGGCCGAGATGCGGCTGGCGAAGAAGCCGGGAGCGGCACGATGAGCAGCAGCAACAGCAACAACGGCGGCCCCCCGCTCGCGCCCCGCCTCGCGCGCTTCGTCCGCCAGGACGTGCAGAACATGCACGCCTACGCGATCCAGCCGTCGGACGGCTTCGTGAAGCTCGACGCGATGGAGAACCCGCACCGCCTGCCCGCCGCGTTGCAGGCCGAGCTGGGCCGCCGGCTCGGCGCGCTGGCGATCAACCGCTATCCCGGCACGCGCACCGACGAGCTGCGCGCGGCGCTGGCCCGCCACGCTGGCCTGCCGCCCGGTTGCGCGCTGATGCTGGGCAATGGCTCCGACGAGCTGATCTCGTTGCTCAGCATGGCCTGCGATGTGCCAGGCGCGACCGTGCTGGCGCCGCTGCCGGGCTTCGTGATGTACGAGATGTCGGCCCGGCTGCAGGGGCTGCGCTTCGTCGGCGTGCCGCTGACCGCCGACTTCGAGCTCGACGCCGCGGCGATGCTGGCCGCGGTGCGCGAGCACCGGCCGGCCCTCACCTACCTGGCCTACCCGAACAACCCGACCGCCAACCTGTGGGACGACGCGGTGATCGAGCGCGTCGTCGACACGGTGCGCGAGCACGGCGGCCTGGTGGTGATCGACGAGGCCTACCAGCCCTTCGCGAGCCGCAGCTACATCGACCGGCTGGCGCACCACGACCACGTGCTGCTGATGCGCACGCTCAGCAAGTTCGGCCTGGCCGGTGTGCGGTTGGGCTACCTGATGGGTCCGGCCGCGCTGGTGGCCGAGATCGACAAGGTGCGCCCGCCCTACAACGTGAGCGTGCTGAACTGCGAGGCGGCGCTGTTCGCGCTGGAGCACGAGGACGAGTTCGCGCGCCAGGCCGCCGTGCTGCGCGCCGAGCGCGCGCGGCTGCTGGACGCGCTGCGCGCGATGCCGGGCGCCACGCCGTTCCCGAGCGAGGCCAACATGGTGCTGGTGCGGGTGCCCGACGCGAAGGCCGCGTTCGAGGGCCTGAAGGCGCGCGGCGTGCTGGTGAAGAACGTGTCCGGCCTGCACCCGCTGCTGGCAAACTGCCTGCGCCTCACCGTTGGCCTGCCCGAAGAGAACGACCAGATGATCGCGGCCCTGAAAGGCATCCTGTCATGACCGAACCGAACCGAGTTGCCGAAGTCCGGCGCGACACCGCCGAAACGAAGATCCGCGTGCGCGTCGACCTCGACGGCACGGGCGTGGCCAGGCTCGCCACCGGCATCGGCTTCTTCGACCACATGCTCGACCAGCTGGCGCGCCACGGGCTGGTCGACCTGGAGATCGAGGCCGACGGCGATCTGCATATCGACGGTCACCACACCGTCGAGGACGTCGGCATCACGCTCGGCCAGGCCTTCGCCAAGGCGGTCGGCGACAAGAAGGGGCTGCGCCGCTACGGCCATGCCTACGTGCCGCTCGACGAGGCGCTGAGCCGTGTGGTGGTCGACTTCTCCGGCCGGCCCGGGCTGCACATGCGCGTGCCGTTCAAGGCCGGCATGATCGGCGCGCTCGACACCCAGCTGGTCTACGAGTTCTTCCAGGGTTTCGTGAACCATGCCGGCGTCACGCTGCACATCGACAACCTGCACGGCGACAACGCCCACCACCAGTGCGAGACGGTCTTCAAGGCCTTCGCCCGAGCGCTGCGCATGGCGCTGGAGCGCGACCCGCGCATGGCCGGCGTCATCCCTTCCACCAAGGGCAGCCTCTGACATGAGCCGTCGCGTGGCGGTCATCGACTACGGCATGGGCAACCTCCGCTCGGTGTCGCAGGCCGTGCTGCACGCGGCCGCCGGGACCGGCTTCGAGGTGGTGGTGACGGCCGAGCCCGAGGTGGTGCGCGCCGCCGAACGCGTGGTGCTGCCCGGCCAGGGCGCGATGCGCGACTGCATGCGCGAGCTGCGAGAGGCGCACGGGGGCGCCCTGCGGGCCGCCGTGCTCGAGGCCGCTGCCGACAAGCCGCTGATGGGCGTGTGCGTCGGCATGCAGATGCTGCTCGACCACAGCGAGGAACAGGACACGCCCGGCCTGGGCCTGATCCCGGGCCGGGTGCGGCGCTTCCAGCTCGAAGGCCGACTCCAGCCCGACGGCAGCCGCTACAAGGTGCCGCAGATGGGCTGGAACCAGGTGCTGCAGGCGCGTCCGCACCCGGTGTGGGCCAGCGTGCCCGATGCCAGCTGGTTCTATTTCGTGCACAGCTTCTATGCGCAGCCGGCCGATCCGGCGCACAGCGTTGGTGAAACCGACTATGGCGCGCGCTTTACCAGTGCGGTGGCACGCGATAATATTTTTGCCACCCAGTTCCACCCCGAGAAGAGCGCTGCTCACGGCCTGGCCCTGTACCGCAACTTCCTCGGCTGGTGCCCCCTGACCCCCCACCCCCCTGACAGCCATGTTGCTGATCCCTGCCATCGACCTGAAAGACGGCCGCTGCGTGCGCCTGAAGCAAGGCGACATGAATGTGTCCACCACCTTCGGTGAGGACCCCGCCGCGATGGCCCGGCGCTGGCTCGACGCCGGGGCGCGCCGCCTGCACCTGGTCGACCTGAACGGCGCCTTCGCCGGCAAGCCGGTCAACGAGCCGGCGATCAAGGCCATCCTGAAGGAAGTGGGCGACGAGATCCCGGTGCAACTGGGCGGCGGCATCCGTGACCTCGACACCATCGAGCGTTACCTCGACGACGGTCTGTCCTACGTGATCATCGGCACCGCCGCGGTCAAGAACCCGGGCTTCCTGCGCGACGCCTGCACGGCCTTCGGCGGCCACATCATCGTGGGGCTCGATGCCAAGGACGGCAAGGTCGCGACCGACGGCTGGAGCAAGCTGACCGGCCACGAGGTGGTGGACCTGGCGAAGAAGTTCGAGGACTACGGCGTCGAGGGCGTGATCTACACCGACATCGGCCGCGACGGCATGCTGAGCGGCATCAACATCGACGCCACCGTCAAGCTGGCGCAGGCGCTCACCATCCCGGTGATCGCCTCGGGCGGCCTCAGCGACATCGCCGACATCGAGCGCCTGTGCGCCGTCGAAGGCGAGGGCATCGAGGGTGTGATCTGCGGTCGGGCGATCTACACCGGCGACCTCGACTTCGCCGCGGCGCAGGCGCGGGCCGACGCGCTGAACGGCGACGCCTGAGCGGCGCCCCCGCATGCTCGCCAAGCGCATCATCCCCTGCCTCGACGTCACCGGCGGCCGCGTCGTCAAGGGCGTCAACTTCGTCGAGTTGCGTGATGCCGGCGACCCGGTGGAGATCGCCGCGCGCTACAACGAGCAGGGCGCCGACGAACTGACCTTCCTCGACATCACCGCCACCAGCGACGGGCGCGACCTCATCCTGCCCATCATCGAGGCGGTGGCCTCGCAGGTCTTCATCCCGCTCACCGTCGGCGGCGGCGTGCGGAGCGTCGAGGACGTGCGCCGCCTGCTCAATGCCGGGGCCGACAAGGTGAGCTTCAACTCGGCGGCGGTCGCGAACCCGCAGCTGATCCGTGACGCCTCCGACAAGTACGGCGCGCAGTGCATCGTGGTCGCCATCGATGCCAAGGCCAGGGTGGGCGGCGAGGGCTGGGAGGTCTACACGCACGGCGGGCGCAAGAACACCGGCCTCGATGCAGTGGCCTGGGCGCAGCAGATGGCCGAGTTCGGCGCCGGCGAGATCCTGCTGACCAGCATGGACCGCGACGGCACGCAGATCGGCTTCAACCTGCCGCTGACGCGCGCGGTCAGCGACGCGGTGCCGGTGCCGGTGATCGCCTCGGGCGGCGTCGGCGCGCTGGAGCACCTCGCCGAGGGCATCCAGATCGGTGGCGCCGATGCGGTGCTGGCCGCCAGCATCTTCCACTACGGCACGTTCACCGTCGGCCAGGCCAAGGCCTTGATGGCCGAGCACGGCATCCCCGTCAGGACGTAATCCACCCCCGTTGCGGCTGCGCCGCTCCCCTCAAGGGGGCGACGCCGGCGGGCCGGCGGAGCCGGACCCGCGGCGTCCACTGGGTTTCTCCAGCGCGGGCCGATGCCACAGAGCGACGGCAGCTATCGCGAGTCGCTAAACTGCTGCGCATGACTTGGCTCGATGACATTCGCTGGGACCGCGACGGCCTGCTGCCGGTGATCGCGCAGGAAGCCGCCACCGGCGACGTGCTGATGTTCGCGTGGATGAACCGCGAGGCGTTGGCGCGCACGGCCGAACTGGGCGAGGCGGTGTACTGGAGCCGCTCGCGCGGCAGGCTGTGGCACAAGGGCGAGGAGTCGGGCCACATCCAGAAGGTGCGCGACATGCGGCTGGACTGCGACAACGACGTGCTGCTGCTGAAGGTCGAACAGCTCGGCCACGCGCCCTCGATCGCCTGCCACACCGGACGCCACAGCTGCTTCTATCAACGGTATGAGAGCGGCGCCTGGCACGCGGTCGAGCCGGTGCTGAAGGACCCGGAGCACATCTACAGATGAGCGGCGACGACACCCTGGCCCGTCTGGCGGCCGTGATCGAATCGCGCCGCGGCGGCGACCCCGAGGCGAGCTACGTCGCGCGGCTGTTCCACAAGGGCACCGATGCGATCCTCAAGAAGGTGGGCGAGGAAGCGACCGAGTTCGTGATGGCGGCCAAGGACGGCGACCGCCCGAAGATCGTCGCCGAGGCGGCAGACCTGTGGTTCCACGCCATGGTGGCGCTGGCGCATTTCGGCCTCACGCCGGCCCAGGTGTTGGCCGAGCTCGAGCGCCGCGAGGGCCAGTCGGGTCTCGAGGAGTTCGCATTGCGCAAGGTCAGGGGCCGCGAGGCCGAATCCACGAAGGAGAGCGGCCCATGAGCACGGTGATCGACAGCGACGAGCGCGAGCGCTCCCTAAAGACGGTCGGTACCGTCAGCTACCTGTTGCACCTGATCGTCGCGGTCGGTGCGGTGCTGCCCGGCGTGCAGGCCAGCGTGGCGCTGCTGATCGTGGCCTTCATCATCGACGTGGTGAAGAAGGACGAGGCCGCGGGCACCTGGCAGGCCTCGCACTTCAGCTGGCGCATCCGGTCCGTGCTGTGGGCCGGGGGCCTGTACATCGTCACCTCCTGGCTGTGGCTGCTGTTCTTCATCCCGGGCTGGATCGCCTGGGGCTGATCTCCATCTGGTTCCTCTACCGCATCGTGCGCGGCTGGCTGAATCTCAACGGCAACCAGCCGATGCCGTCCTGACCACTTTCTGCGCCGTCCCCCATGAGCGACCACGATCCGAACTGCATCTTCTGCAAGATCATTGCCGGGCAGATCCCGTCCCGCAAGGCCTACGAGGACGAGCACCTGCTGTCCTTCCACGACATCAACCCCTGGGCGCCGGTGCATGTGCTGGTGATCCCAAAGCGCCACATCGCGACGCTCGCCGACATCGGCCCCGGTGACCAGGAGCTGATGGGGCGCATGCTGGCGCTGGCCCCGCGGCTGATGCGTGAACTGGGCGTCGACAACGGCTTCCGCACCCTGATCAACACCGGCAAGGACGGCATGCAGGAGGTCTACCACCTGCACATGCACGTGATCGGCGGCCCCCGCCCCTGGGCCAAGGGGTGAACCTCGGCCCGCTTTGCGGGTCTGTCATGCGGGGCTGGCCTAAAATCTGCGGCTGCCCTTACCGGGTCTTCAGGAGAACGACATGGGTTCCTTCAGCATTTGGCACTGGTTGATCGTGCTGTTGATCGTCGTGCTGGTGTTCGGCACGAAGAAGCTCAAGAACATCGGCAGCGACCTCGGCGGTGCCGTGAAGGGCTTCAAGGACGGCGTGCGTGACGGCTCGACCGCGCCGGCCGATCCGGCGCAGCAGGTCACCGCGAACAAGAGCGCCGACGCGAACACCGTCGACGTCGAGGCGAAGCAGAAGTCCTGAGTGGTCGGAGCGGCGCACGCATGATCGACTTCGGCTTCGACAAGATCGCACTGATCGGCGCGGTGGCGCTGATCGTGATCGGTCCCGAACGTCTGCCGAAGGTCGCGCGCACCGTCGGCCACCTGATGGGCAAGGCCCAGCGATACGTGGCCGACGTCAAGGCCGAGGTCAATCGCTCCATCGAGCTCGAAGAGCTCAAGAAGATGAAGACCGACTTCGAGGACGCTGCGCGCAACGTCGAGCAATCGGTGTCCAGCGAAGTGAACAGGACGAGCAGCGAGATGAACCAGGCCTGGGAGTCGTTGTCGTCATCCGACGGCAACGGAGGCAGCAGCGGCAGCGCGGCGGCCGACAGCTATCACGCTGGTGAGCCGCTGAGCGAGCCGCCGCCGGCCTACACGCACCCGCGCAAGAACTGGCGGCTCAAGCGCGGCGCCATGCCTCAGTGGTACAAGCAGCGGCACGGCGTGCGGGCCAAGGCCCAGTCCGGTGCCGCCCGTGTGGCGCGCTTCAGGCCGCCGCGCCCGCTGTAGCCCGTGGGCGCCCCCGACTCCCGCGACGAGCTCGAAGGCAGCGAGCAGCCTTTCGTCGCGCACCTGATCGAACTGCGCGACCGGCTGATCCGCGCGGTGCTGGCGATCGTTGTCTGCTTCGGTGCTCTGGCGCTCTGGCCCGGCCCGTCGGCGCTCTACGACCTGCTGGCCGCGCCGCTGGTGGCGCACCTGCCGGCCGGCACGACGCTGATCGCGACCAACGTGATCTCGCCGTTCCTGGTGCCGCTGAAGATCACGCTGATGGCGGCCTTCATGCTCGCGCTGCCGGTAGTGCTGTACCAGGTGTGGGCCTTCGTCGCGCCCGGTCTCTACACGCACGAGAAGAAGCTGGTGATGCCGCTGGTGGTGTCGAGCACGCTGCTGTTCCTGCTGGGCGTGGCGTTCTGCTACTTCTTCGTGTTCGGGCAGGTGTTCAAGTTCATCCAGAGCTTTGCGCCGAAGAGCATCACCGCGGCGCCGGACATCGAGGCCTATCTCGGTTTCGTGCTGAGCATGTTCATCGCCTTCGGCGCGGCGTTCGAGGTGCCGGTGGTGGTGGTGGTGCTGGCGCGCATGGGCATCGTGTCGATCGAGAAGCTGAAGGGCTTCCGCGCCTACTTCATCGTCGTCGCCTTCATCATCGCGGCGATCGTCACGCCGCCTGACGTGATCTCGCAGCTCGCGCTCGCGATCCCGATGTGCATCCTCTACGAGATCGGGATCTGGGCCGCCAAGGTGTTCATCAAGCACACCCAGGCGCCGGATGCGGCGGCCGAGGACGGCGCCGTCTAGGGTTCGCGCTGCTGCCGCGGTGCCTTCGGCCGCTGCGCGACGACGACGTCGAGCGCCACTTCGCTGTCGCCCCGTTGCACCACGAGCCGGGCCTTCGAGCGCGGCTTGAGGGAGGCCACGACGTTGAGCAGCTGCGAGGTGTTGCCGACCGGCGAGTCAGCCACCTTCACGACCACGTCGCCGGGCCGCAGGCCGCCCTCGCTGGCCGGGCCGCCCTGCAGCACGCCGGTGATCAGCACGCCCTGCGACACCTTGAGGTTGAAGGTCTCGGCGATCTCGGGCGTGAGGTCGCGTGGCTCCACGCCGATCCAGCCGCGCGTGACCTGGCCGTCCCGGATCAGGCCCTCCATCACCTGGCGGGCCGTGGACACCGGGATCGCGAAGCCGATGCCGAGGCTGCCGCCCGAGCGCGAGTAGATCGCTGTGTTGATCCCCATCAAATTGCCGGCGGCGTCGATCAGCGCCCCGCCGGAATTGCCGGGTTGATGGCCGCGTCGGTCTGGATGAAGTTCTCGAAGGTGTTGATGCCGAGCTGGTTGCGGCCGAGCGCCGACACGATGCCGGAGGTGACCGTCTGGCCGACGCCGAAGGGGTTGCCGATCGCCAGCACCACGTCGCCGACCTGCAGTGCGTCGGAATCGCCGAAGCTCACCGAGGGGAGCTTGTCGAGCTTGATGCGCAGCACCGCGAGGTCGGCCTCGGGGTCGGTGCCGATCACCTCGGCCTTGGTGCGCCGCCCGTCGGACAGCACGACCTCGATGTCGTCCATGCGCTCGACCACGTGGTTGTTGGTCAGCACATAGCCTTCGGGGGAGACGATGACGCCCGAGCCCACGCCGCTCTGCGCCTGCGAGTCGGGGTCGCCGAAGAAATAGCGGAACCAGGGATCGGCGGCGCGCGGGTCGCGTGCCGTCGGTGTCTTGCTCGTGATGACGCTCACCACTGCCGGTGCCGCGCGCTTGGCCGCGGCGGCATAGCTGCTGCCGCCGGCCGCAGCGGGGGCCAGCGTGATCTGCGGCGCCGGATTGGACGACGAACCCACCGCAGTCGACAGGGGCCGGTTCTGCACCCATTCGGGCTTGAGCGTGGCCACGACGAACCACATCGCCAGGGCGACCGTCACGGCTTGGGAGAAAATCAACCAGGTCTTGCGCATGGGAGAGAAGAATTGACGAGCCGTGAAGAGCTGGAAAACTACCTGTCCACGCTGCTCGAACTCGAGCGGTTCAAGGATTATGGGCCGAACGGTTTGCAGGTCGAAGGCAAGCCGGAGATCCGCAAGATCGTCTCCGGCGTCACCGCCAGCCTGGCTTTCATCGAGGCGGCGGCCGCGGCCGGGGCCGATGCGGTGCTGGTGCACCACGGGCTGTTCTGGCGCGGTCAGGACGGCCGGCTCAACGGCTGGCTGAAGAAGCGGGTGGCGGCCTTGCTGGGCCCGGACATCAACCTGTTCGCCTACCACCTGCCGCTCGACGCCCATTCGGAGCACGGCAACAACGCCCAGCTCGGGGCCAAGCTCAAGTTCGTCAGCGAAGGCCGCTTCGGCGAGCAGCAGCTCGGCTTCGTCGGCCGGCCGCCCAGCCGCTGACCGGCGCGGCGCTGTCGGCGCTGGTCCAGTTCCGGCTCGGGCGCGCGCCGACCGTGGTCGAGGGCGATGGCCGGCCGATCCGCCGCGTGGCCTGGTGCACCGGCGGTGCGCAGGGCCATTTCGAGGCGGCGATCGCGGCCGGCGCCGATGCCTACCTGACCGGCGAGATCTCCGAGCCGCAGGCCCACATCGCGCGCGAGACCGGCGTGGCGTTCTATGCCTGCGGCCACCACGCGACCGAGCGCTTCGGTGCCCCCGCGCTCGGTGCCCACGTGGCGCAGCTGTTCGACCTCGAGCACGAGTTCATCGACATCGACAACCCGGCGTGAGCCCATCCCGCATGCAGCTGCCGCTGGCGATCACGATGGGCGATGCCTGCGGCATCGGCCCGGAGATCATCGCGTCGGCCTTCCTGCGCGATGCGCTGCCGGGTGGCTTCGCGGTTGGCGATGTCGAGGTGCTGCGGCGCGCCGCGGCCCTGGTCTCGGCGTCGGACCACGCCTTGCTGCCGGTGGCCCGGATCGAGCGTCCGGCCGACGTGGCCGGCGTGCCGCCGCGCTGCCTGCCGGTGCTGG
>NZ_AZND01000069.1:0-16536 GCF_000576205.1 Methylibium sp. T29
CATTTCAAGGGTTGCGTAGGGGTATAGCTCAATTGGCAGAGCGTCGGTCTCCAAAACCGAAGGTTGGGGGTTCGATTCCCTCTGCCCCTGCCACGCATCGCCCGGAGTCCGACAGGCACTGATCGAATCGAACGCACATGCCGGCGCGCAGCGGCCCGCAGGGAGTCTACGGACCCCGCGGGCCTTGCTGCTGTAGGGCAGCCCTCGTGATCGAACCGAAGCAAGATGAACAACCCAACCGTCGAAACCGTTTCCACCGGCGCTGACAAGGCCAAGCTCGCCGCCGCGGGCTTGCTGGTCGTCGCCGCGGTCGCCGCGTTCTACCTGCTCGGCAAGCAGGACCTGTGGCTGCGCGTGGCCGCGCTGCTGGGACTGATGGTCGCCGGCGTGGCCGTGTTCTTCACGGCCGAGCCGGGCAAGGCGCTGGCCGGCTTCGGCCGGGACTCGGTCCGTGAACTGCGCAAGGTCGTGTGGCCAAGCCGCAAGGAAGCGATCCAGATGACGGGCTATGTGTTCGCCTTCGTGTTCGTGATGGCGCTGTTCCTGTGGCTGACCGACAAGACCCTGGAGTGGGCGCTGTACGACTTGATCCTGGGTTGGAGGCGCTGAAAGGCGCGAGGTTGAACATGAGCGAAGTCCAGACCCCAGCCACCACCGACGCCGTACCCGCCAGCCCGCTGCGCTGGTACGTGGTGCATGCCTACTCCGGCATGGAGAAGGCCGTCGAACGCAACCTGCGCGAACGCATCGACCGTGCCGGCATGCAGGCCAAGTTCGGCCGCATCCTCGTCCCGACCGAGGAAGTGGTCGAGATGAAGAACGGCAAGAAGGCCGTGACCGAGCGCCGCTTCTTCCCCGGCTACGTGCTGGTCGAGATGCTGATGGACGATGAGTCCTGGCATCTGGTGAAGCACACCTCCAAGGTCACCGGCTTCGTCGGCGGCGCGAAGAACCGCCCGGCGCCGATTTCCGAGGCCGAGGTGATGAAGATCGTGCACCAGATGCAGGAAGGCATCGAGAAGCCGCGCCCCAAGGTCGAGTGGGAAGTGGGCGAACTGGTGCGCGTCAAGGAAGGCCCGTTCACCGACTTCAACGGTGCCATCGAAGAAGTCAACTACGACAAGTCGAAGGTGCGCGTCTCGGTGACGATCTTCGGCCGCTCGACGCCGGTGGAACTGGATTTCCACGAGGTCGAGAAGGTCTGATGCATTCAGCCCCGATGGCGGGGCGGCGCGCCGCAAGGCAGGCGCCAGACGCCATCCGTTGCTGCCGGTGACGTGACATCGGTGTGAGGAGCCCGGGTAACCAGTCCCTGGCGTTTGCACTCGACCTCCAGCGCAGGCCGCGAGGGAGGTTCTAGGAGAAACACATGGCCAAGAAGATTGTCGGCTTCATCAAGCTGCAAATCCCGGCCGGCAAGGCGAATCCGTCGCCCCCGATCGGTCCCGCGCTGGGTCAGCGCGGCCTCAACATCATGGAGTTCTGCAAGGCGTTCAACGCCCAGACCCAGTCGATGGAACCCGGCCTCGTGCTGCCGGTGGTGATCACCGCGTTCGCGGACAAGAGCTTCACCTTCGTGCTGAAGTCGCCGCCCGCCACGGTGCTGATCAAGAAGGCGATCAAGCTCGACAAGGGCTCGTCCAAGCCGCACACCGACAAGGTCGGCAAGATCACCCGGGCCCAGCTCGAGGAGATCGCCAAGACCAAGACCAAGGACCTGACGGCGGCCGACCTGGACGCTGCGGTCCGCACCATCGCGGGCACCGCCCGCTCGATGGGCGTCACCACGGAGGGTGTCTGACATGGCCAAGCTCACCAAACGCCAGAAGGCCCTCGAGGGCAAGGTCGACAGCCTGAAGCTGTACGCGATCGACGACGCCTTCAAGATCGTGCGTGACTGCGCGACCGCGAAGTTCGACGAATCGATCGACGTGTCCGTGCAACTCGGCATCGATGCGAAGAAGTCAGACCAGGTGGTCCGCGGCGCCGTCGTGCTGCCCAACGGGACCGGCAAGACCAAGCGCGTGGCGGTGTTCGCCCAAGGCGCCAAGGCCGAGGAAGCCAAGGCCGCCGGCGCCGACGTGGTCGGCATGGAAGACCTGGCCGAACAAGTCAAGGCCGGCAACCTGAACTTCGATGTCGTGATCGCGTCGCCGGACACGATGCGGATCGTCGGTACGCTGGGCCAGATTCTGGGCCCGCGCGGCCTGATGCCGAACCCGAAGGTCGGTACCGTGACGCCCGACGTGGCCACCGCAGTGAAGAACGCCAAGGCCGGCCAGGTGCAGTTCCGCGTCGACAAGGCCGGGATCATCCACACGACGCTGGGCCGCCGCTCGTTCGACGGCGACAAGCTCAAGGGCAACCTGCAGGCGCTGATCGAGGCGCTCAACAAGGCCAAGCCGGCGACCAGCAAGGGCATCTACCTGCGCAAGGTCGCGGTGTCGTCGACCATGGGTGTCGGCGTGCGCGTGGACGTGGCGTCGATCAACGCCGCCGCGCAGGGCTGATACATCGGACAAGGGTCTCGCGAGTGTCTGGCGCGAGATCCGGCTGAATTGGTGGGTCGTGCCGGTGAGCCTCTCGGGGCAATCCGGCGCGGGCCGTCAAAGACCGTTGGTGCGGCGCGAGCCGCCTAAATGAGTCGCCGGCCGAAGGGTCGGCGACGAAGCCAGCGCAGATGGCGATCCCGCTGAACGGGCATGGCCGTCGAGGACGAAGCGATTCGTGATCGGCGGGGTCCTGGACAGAAGGTCGCTGAAGTGGGTGCCGCGGACCGCAAGGCCCGGGGCGCATAAGCAAAGGAGTGGACCTTGAGTCTGAATCGCAACGAGAAAGAAGCCGTCGTGGCGCAGGTGTCGGCCCAGGTGGCCAAGGCACAGACGCTGGCGCTGGCCGAGTACCGCGGACTCACGGTGGAACACTTGAACGCGCTGCGCAAGCAGGCGCGCGAGAAGGGCGTCTATCTTCACGTGCTGAAGAACACGCTCGCTCGCCGTGCCGTCGCTGGCACCTCGTTCGAAGTGGCCGCCGGGAGCATGGCTGGCCCGCTGATCTACGGCTTCTCCGAAGACGCCGTGGCAGCAGCCAAAGTCATCGCGGACTTCGCCAAGGGCAACGACAAGCTGGTGATCAAGGCCGGCGCCTATGCCGGCAAGGCCCTGGACGCCGAGGGCGTGAAGGCGCTGGCATCGATCCCGAGCAAGGAAGTGCTGCTGTCGCAGCTGCTGGGACTGATGCAGTCGCCGGTCTCGCGCATCGCGCGCGTGCTGGCCGCGCTGGCCGAGCAGCGAGGTGGGTCGGCGGAAGCCGCGCCCGCCGAGGCTGCCGCCGCCTGATCTTCATTCAATTTCAACGCATATCTAGGAACCAAAATGGCATTCGATAAAGACGCATTCCTGACCGCCCTCGACAGCATGTCGGTGATGGAGCTCAACGAGCTGGTCAAGGCCATCGAAGAGAAGTTCGGCGTGTCCGCCGCCGCGATGGCCGCCCCGGCTGCCGGCGGTGGTGGTGGCGCCGCTGCTGCGGTGGAAGAGAAGACCGAGTTCAACGTCGTTCTGCTCGAGGCCGGCGCGAACAAGGTGTCGGTCATCAAGGCCGTGCGCGAACTGACGGGCCTGGGCCTGAAGGAAGCCAAGGATCTGGTCGATGGCGCGCCGAAGAACGTGAAGGAAGCGGTGGCCAAGGCCGACGCCGAAGCGGCTGTGAAGAAGCTGGTGGAAGCCGGCGCGAAGGCCGAGCTGAAGTAATCCGACGAGGCGCACGGGGCTGGGTGCCGGATCGGCCCCAGCCTTTTGCGCTTCCTGGAGCGATCCCTCTCATTAGCTTGGGGGGTGTCAGAAAGATCCTCGAGGTCATAATCGAGGGTTTCTCCGAGGGCCGTGAGCACCTGGAAGTCTCCCTTGGGGGTTTCCAAGTGTTCTCTGAAACGACTGCAGGGAACCGGTTTGGTCGGGCTGGGGTGCAATGCCCTGGTTGTCCGCCAGCGGCTGGTAGTGGCCAGCCACCAAGCAGCAGACGCAAGGTCTGCGTCGCCAGTCGCCGAAAGAGTGTCGCCTAGGCCGGGCGGCGCTCATTCGACACGGAGTGATCAATGGCGCAAGCAACCCCCTACAGCTACACCGAGCGCAAGCGCATCCGGAAGAGTTTCGGAAAGCGCGAGAACGTCTTGGGCGTGCCCTATCTGCTGACGATGCAGAAGGATTCCTACGTCGCCTTCCTGCAGAAGGACGTGCCGCCCCAAAAGCGCAAACCGGAGGGCTTGCAGGCCGCCTTCCTCTCCGCCTTCCCGATCGTCTCGCACAACGGGTTCGTGGAGATGAAGTACATCGAGTTCAACATGGCCAAGCCCGCGTTCGACACGCGGGAATGCCAGCAGCGCGGCCTGACCTACGCCGCCGCGGTGCGCGCCAAGCTGCAGATGATCATCTATGACCGCGAAACCTCGACCTCGCAGTCGAAGGTGGTCAAGGAGATCAAGGAGCAGGAGGTCTACATGGGTGAAGTGCCCCTGATGACCGACTACGGCTCCTTCATCGTCAACGGCACCGAGCGCGTGATCGTTTCGCAGCTGCATCGCTCGCCGGGCGTGTTCTTCGAGCACGACAAGGGCAAGACCCACAGCTCGGGCAAGCTGCTGTTCAGCGCCCGCATCATTCCCTACCGCGGCTCGTGGCTGGACTTCGAGTTCGACCCGAAGGACATCCTGTACTTCCGCGTCGACCGCCGTCGCAAGATGCCGGTGACGATCCTGCTGAAGGCCATCGGCCTGAACCCGGAGCAGATCCTCGCGAACTTCTTCGTGTTCGACAACTTCCGCCTGATGGACTCGGGCGCGCAGATGGAGTTCGTGGCCGACCGGCTGCGCGGCGAGATCGCCCGCTTCGACCTGACCGACAAGGCGGGTGCCGTGATCGTCGAGAAGGACAAGCGCATCACGGCGCGCCACACGCGTGCGCTGGAAGCGTCGGGCACCAGCTTCATCAGCGTGCCGGAAGACTTCCTCGTCGGCCGCGTGCTGGCGAAGAACATGGTCGATGCCGACACCGGCGAGATCATCGCGAAGGCCAACGACGAACTGACCGATTCGCTGCTGAAGAAGCTGCGCACGGCCGGCATCAAGGACATCCAGTGCCTGTACACGAACGAGCTCGACATGGGCGCGTACATCTCGCAGACGCTGGCCTCCGACGAGACCGCCGACGAGCTGGCCGCTCGCGTGGCGATCTACCGCATGATGCGCCCCGGCGAGCCGCCGACCGAGGACGCGGTGCAGGCCTTGTTCAACCGCCTGTTCTACAGCGAGGACACCTACGACCTGTCGCGCGTCGGGCGGATGAAGTTCAACGCCCGCGTTGGGCGTGACACCGCCGAAGGCCGCATGGTGCTGGCCAACGACGACATCCTCGACGTGGTCAAGATCCTGGTCGAGCTGCGCAACGGCCGCGGCGAGGTGGATGACATCGATCACCTCGGCAACCGCCGCGTGCGCTGTGTTGGTGAGCTGGCCGAGAACCAGTACCGCTCGGGTCTGGCGCGCATCGAGAAGGCCGTGAAGGAACGTCTCGGCCAGGCCGAGACCGAGGCGCTGATGCCGCACGACCTGATCAACTCCAAGCCGATCTCCGCGGCGCTGAAGGAGTTCTTCGGGGCGAGCCAGCTGTCGCAGTTCATGGACCAGACCAACCCGCTGTCCGAGATCACGCACAAGCGTCGCGTCTCGGCCCTGGGCCCGGGTGGCCTGACCCGCGAGCGCGCCGGTTTCGAGGTGCGCGACGTGCACCCGACCCATTACGGCCGCGTCTGCCCGATCGAGACCCCGGAAGGTCCGAACATCGGCCTGATCAACTCGCTGGCGCTGTACGCCCAGCTCAACGAGTACGGGTTCCTCGAGACGCCGTACCGCCGCGTGATCGACAGCAAGGTCACCGACCAGATCGACTACCTGTCGGCCATCGAGGAAGGCAAGTACGTCATCGCGCAGGCCAATGCCGGTCTCGACAAGGACGGCAAGCTGATCGACGAGCTGGTGTCGGCCCGCGAGAGCGGCGAGTCTGTGCTGACCTCACCCGAGCGCATCCAGTACATGGACGTGGCGCCGACGCAGATCGTGTCGGTGGCGGCCTCGCTGGTGCCTTTCCTCGAACACGACGATGCGAACCGCGCGCTGATGGGCGCGAACATGCAGCGCCAGGCCGTGCCGGTGCTGCGCCCCGAGAAGGCCTTCGTCGGCACCGGCGTCGAGCGCGTCTCGGCGGTCGACTCGGGCACGGTTGTCACGGCCAAGCGCGGTGGCGTGGTCGACTACATCGACACTAACCGCATCGTGATCCGCGTCAACGACGCGGAAACGGTGGCGGGCGAGGTCGGCGTCGACATCTACAACCTGATCAAGTACCAGCGCTCGAATCAGAACACCAACATCCACCAGCGCCCGATCGTCCAGCGCGGTGACCAGGTGGGTGCCGGCGACGTGATCGCCGACGGCGCGTCGACCGACATCGGTGAACTGGCGCTCGGCCAGAACATGCTGGTCGCGTTCATGCCCTGGAACGGCTACAACTTCGAGGACTCGATCCTGATCTCGGAGCGCGTGGTCGCCGACGACCGCTATACCTCGATCCACATCGAGGAACTGGTGGTGATGGCGCGTGACACCAAGCTGGGCTCGGAGGAAATCACCCGCGACATCCCGAACCTGTCCGAGCAGCAGCTCGGCCGGCTCGACGAGTCGGGCATCGTCTACATCGGCGCCGAGGTGAACCCGGGCGACGTGTTGGTCGGCAAGGTCACTCCGAAGGGCGAGACCACGCTGACGCCGGAAGAGAAGCTGCTGCGCGCGATCTTCGGCGAGAAGGCGTCCGACGTGAAGGACACCTCGCTGCGCGTGGACCAGGGCACCAACGGCACCGTGATCGATGTGCAGGTGTTCACCCGCGAAGGCATCCAGCGCGACAAGCGCGCCCAGCAAATCATCGACGACGAGCTCAAGCGCTTCCGCCTGGACCTGAACGACCAGCTGCGCATCGTCGAGGCCGACGCCTTCGACCGGATCGAGAAGCTGCTGGCCGGCAAGACGGCCAATGGCGGTCCGAACAAGCTCGCCAAGGGCACGCCGATCGACAAGGCCTACCTGGCGAGCGTCGACAAGTACCATTGGTTCGACATCCGCCCGGCGGACGACGACATCGCCAACCAGCTCGAGTCGATCAAGAACTCGCTCGAGCAGACGCGCCACAGCTTCGACCTCGCCTTCGAGGAGAAGCGCAAGAAGTTGACGCAGGGCGACGAACTGCCGGCCGGCGTGCTGAAGATGGTCAAGGTCTACCTGGCCGTCAAGCGCCGCCTGCAGCCGGGCGACAAGATGGCTGGCCGCCATGGCAACAAGGGCGTGGTCTCCAAGATCGTTCCGGTCGAGGACATGCCGTACATGGCCGACGGCACGCCGTGCGACATCGTGCTCAACCCGCTGGGCGTGCCGTCGCGGATGAACGTCGGACAGGTGCTGGAAGTGCACCTGGCTGGGCCGCCAAGGGCATCGGCCAGCGCATCGGCGACCTGCTCCAGCAGGAGGCAAAGATCGCCGACGTGCGCAAGTTCCTCGACGAGCTGTACAACAAGTCGGGCGGCAAGTCGGAGGGCCTGAGCGGCCTCAGCGATGCCGAGATCACCGAAATGGCGACCAATCTCGCGCAGGGCGTGCCGTTCGCGACGCCGGTGTTCGACGGCGCCACCGAGGAGGAGATCCGCGCGATGATGCACCTCGCCTATCCGGACGAGATCGCCGCGGCCAAGGGGCTGAACGCCACCCGCACTCAGGCGACGCTGCACGACGGCCGCACCGGCGACGCCTTCGAGCGTCCGGTCACCGTGGGCTACATGCACGTGCTGAAGCTGCACCACCTGGTCGACGACAAGATGCATGCGCGTTCCACCGGCCCGTACTCGCTCGTCACGCAGCAGCCGCTGGGCGGCAAGGCGCAGTTCGGCGGCCAGCGTTTTGGCGAAATGGAAGTCTGGGCGCTGGAAGCCTATGGCGCGAGCTATGTGCTGCAGGAAATGCTGACCGTGAAGTCGGACGACGTGAACGGCCGCACCAAGGTGTACGAAAGCATCGTCAAGGGCGAGCACGCGATCGAGGCCGGCATGCCGGAGTCGTTCAACGTGCTGGTGAAGGAAATTCGTTCGCTCGGCATCGACATCGAGCTCGAGCGCAACTAAAGGAGAAGATGCATGAAGGGACTACTCGACCTTTTCAAGCAGTTCACCCCGGATGAGCATTTCGATGCCATCAAGATCGGCCTGGCGTCCCCGGAGAAGATCCGGAGCTGGTCGTTCGGCGAGGTGAAGAAGCCCGAGACCATCAACTACCGTACCTTCAAGCCGGAACGCGACGGCTTGTTCTGCGCCAAGATCTTCGGACCGATCAAGGACTACGAGTGCCTGTGCGGCAAGTACAAGCGCCTGAAGCACCGCGGCGTGATCTGCGAGAAATGCGGCGTCGAGGTCACCCAGACCAAGGTGCGCCGTGACCGCATGGGCCACATCGATCTGGCCGCGCCCTGCGCGCACATCTGGTTTCTGAAGTCGCTGCCGTCGCGCCTGGGCCTGGTGCTCGACATGACGCTGCGTGACATCGAACGCGTGCTGTACTTCGAGGCCTACGTGGTCGTCGACCCGGGCATGACCGAGCTGAAGAAGTTCTCGATCATGACCGAGGACGACTACGACGCGAAGAAACAGCAGCACGGCGACGAATTCGTCGCGCTGATGGGCGCCGAGGGCATCCAGAAGCTGCTGGCCGAGATCGACCTCGACGTCGAGATCGAGCGCCTGCGCGGCGACATGACTGGCTCCGAGCTCAAGGTCAAGAAGAACTCGCGTCGCCTGAAGGTGATGGAGGCCTTCAAGAAGTCGGGCATCAAGCCGCAGTGGATGGTGATGAACGTGCTGCCGGTGCTGCCGCCGGACCTGCGTCCGCTGGTGCCGCTGGACGGCGGGCGCTTCGCCACGTCCGACCTGAACGATCTGTACCGCCGCGTCATCAACCGCAACAACCGCCTGGCCCGCCTGCTCGAACTGAAGGCGCCGGAGATCATCGTGCGCAACGAGAAGCGCATGCTGCAGGAGGCGGTGGACTCGCTGCTCGACAACGGCCGCCGCGGCAAGGCGATGACGGGCGCGAACAAGCGCGCCCTGAAGTCGCTGGCCGACATGATCAAGGGCAAGAGCGGTCGCTTCCGCCAGAACCTGCTGGGCAAGCGCGTCGACTACTCGGGCCGTTCGGTCATCGTGGTCGGCCCGACGCTCAAGCTGCACCAGTGCGGCCTGCCCAAGCTGATGGCGCTCGAGCTGTTCAAGCCCTTCATCTTCTCGCGCCTGGAAGCCATGGGCATCGCCACCACCATCAAGGCGGCGAAGAAGGAAGTGGAATCGGGCACGCCGGTGGTCTGGGACATCCTTGAAGAAGTCATCAAGGAACACCCGGTCATGCTGAACCGCGCGCCGACGCTGCACCGCCTGGGCATCCAGGCGTTCGAGCCGGTGCTGATCGAGGGCAAGGCGATCCAGCTGCACCCGCTGGTCTGCGCGGCGTTCAACGCCGACTTCGACGGTGACCAGATGGCCGTCCACGTGCCGCTGTCGATCGAGGCGCAGATGGAAGCCCGCACGCTGATGCTGGCCTCCAACAACGTGCTGTTCCCGGCCAACGGCGAACCGTCGATCGTGCCGTCGCAGGACGTCGTGCTGGGTCTGTACTACGCGACCCGCGACCGCATCAACGCCAAGGGCGAGGGCCTGATCTTCTCCGACGTGGTCGAGGTGCAGCGCGCGCTCGACAACGGCCAGGTCGAGATCACCGCGAAGATCGCCGTGCGCCTGACCGAGTGGACCAAGGACAAGGAGAGCGGCGAGTTCGTGCCGGAGTCCAAGCTGGTCGACACCACGGTCGGCCGTGCGCTGCTGTCGGAGATCCTGCCCAAGGGCCTGCCGTTCGCCAACATCAACAAGGCGCTGAAGAAGAAGGAGATCTCGCGGCTGATCAACACCTCCTTCCGCAAGTGCGGTCTGAAGGAGACGGTGGTGCTGGCCGACAAGCTGCTGCAGAGCGGCTTCCGTCTGGCCACGCGCGCCGGTATTTCGATCTCGATCGACGACATGCTGGTGCCCAAGCAGAAGCACGACCTGATCGAGCGCGCCGAGAAGGAAGTCAAGGAGATCGAACAGCAGTACGTCTCGGGTCTCGTGACGGCCGGGGAGCGCTACAACAAGGTCGTCGACATCTGGGGCAAGACCGGCGACGAGGTCGGCAAGGTCATGATGGCCCAGCTGTCCAAGCAGAAGGTCGAGGACCGTCACGGCAAGCTGGTGGACCAGGAGTCGTTCAACTCCATCTACATGATGGCCGACTCCGGTGCGCGCGGTTCCGCCGCGCAGATCCGCCAGTTGGCCGGCATGCGCGGCCTGATGGCCAAGCCGGACGGCTCGATCATCGAGACGCCCATCACGGCGAACTTCCGTGAAGGCCTGAACGTGCTGCAGTACTTCATCTCCACCCACGGCGCCCGCAAGGGCTTGGCGGACACGGCGCTGAAGACCGCGAACTCCGGCTACCTGACGCGCCGCCTGGTCGACGTCACACAGGATCTGGTGGTGACCGAGGACGATTGCGGCACTGACGCCGGCATCGCGATGCGCGCGCTGGTCGAGGGCGGCGAGGTCATCGAGTCGCTGCGCGACCGCATTCTCGGCCGCGTGACGGCCATCGAGGTGCTGCATCCAGAGACCCAGCAGGTGGTCGTGCCGGCCGGACTGATGCTCGACGAGGACACGCTCGACATCGTCGAGGCGGCTGCCGTCGACGAGGTGAAGGTCCGCACGCCGTTGACCTGCCATACGCGCTTCGGCCTGTGCGCCAAGTGCTACGGCCGCGACCTCGGTCGCGGCGGGCTGGTGAACGCCGGCGAGGCGGTGGGCGTGATCGCCGCGCAGTCGATCGGCGAGCCCGGCACGCAGCTGACGATGCGCACCTTCCACATCGGTGGCGCGGCGTCGCGTGCCGCGGTGGCCTCCAGCGTCGAGGCGAAGTCCGATGGTCACATCGGCTTCAACGCGACGATGCGCTACGTGACCAACGGCAAGGGCGAATTGGTGGTGATCTCGCGTTCCGGCGAGATCATCATCTCCGATCAGCACGGCCGAGAGCGCGAACGCCACAAGGTACCGTATGGCGCGACGCTCAACATCAAGGCCGACCAGCAGGTCAAGGCCGGCACCGTGCTGGCCAACTGGGATCCGCTGACCCGGCCGATCATCACCGAGTTCGCTGGCAAGGCGAAGTTCGAGAACGTGGAAGAGGGTGTCACCGTCGCCAAGCAGGTGGACGAGGTGACGGGCTTGTCGACGCTGGTGGTCATCGACGAAGCGCCGTGGCGCAGCCAAGGTGGTTCGCCCGCAGGTGAAGCTGCTCGACGCAGCCGGGAACGAGGTGAAGATCCCCGGTACCGACCACTCGGTGACGATCGGTTTCCCGATCGGCTCGCTGGTGCAGATCCGCGACGGTCAGGACCTCGCCCCGGGCGAAGTGCTGGCCCGCATCCCGGTCGAAGGCCAGAAGACGCGCGACATCACCGGCGGTCTGCCGCGGGTGGCCGAGCTGTTCGAGGCCCGCACGCCCAAGGACAAGGGCACCCTGGCCGAGATGACCGGGACCGTGTCGTTCGGCAAGGAGACCAAGGGCAAGGTGCGCCTGCAGATCACCGACCCGGACGGCAAGGTCTACGAAGAGCTGGTGCCGAAGGAGAAGAACATCCTGGTGCACGAAGGCCAGGTGGTCAACAAGGGCGAGTCCATCGTCGACGGCCCGGCCGATCCGCAGGACATCCTGCGACTGCTGGGGATCGAGGAGCTGGCGCGCTACATCGTCGACGAGGTGCAGGACGTCTACCGCCTGCAGGGTGTGAAGATCAACGACAAGCACATCGAGGTGATCGTTCGCCAGATGCTGCGCCGCGTGCAGATCGTCAACCCGGGCGACACGCACTACATCCTGGGTGAGCAGGTCGAGCGCGCCTCGATGCTGGACACCAACGACAAGATGCGCGCCGAAGGCAAGATGATCGCGACGCATGCCGACGTGCTGCTGGGTATCACCAAGGCCTCGCTGTCGACCGACTCGTTCATCTCGGCGGCGTCGTTCCAGGAGACCACGCGCGTGCTGACCGAGGCGGCGATCATGGGCAAGCGCGACGAACTCCGTGGTCTGAAGGAGAACGTCATCGTCGGCCGTCTGATCCCGGCCGGGACCGGCCTGGCCTTCCACCGGGCCCGCAAAGCCAAGGAGGAAATGGACGACGCCGAACGCCGCTCGATCGCTCTGCAGGAGGCTGAGGAGCAGGCCCTGCTGGCGCCTGCGACGACCGCCGAGGCTGTGGTGGGCGAGGAGCCGGCGCCGCCCCCGGCGCAGTAGTTGGGGTTGCGCAGCGACTGCAAGGGCGGCTTCGGCCGCCCTTTTTCATGAGCGGCTCGTCGCGGTGGGGCGGTTAGCTTCAGCGGCAGCCTCGGCGCTGACGGTCATGCTGGCCTGCCAATGAGTGGGTGTGAGTACACGCAAACCAGTTGGCGCGGCGCGCCGTGCCAGCTTGAGCAGCGCCCGATCCCGGGTCAACAGCCAAGTGACGTGGCGCGCCAATGCGAGATCGATGAACATCTGGTCGTCGGGGTCCGTGCAGCGCAGCGAACAGCCCGGGACGGTGTCAGTGTCTACCTGGGCCCAACGCGCCCAGGCGGCCTCAAGGCGGGCGACATCAGGCGACCACGCGCTCAGGCTGGGGCTTGCGAACAGCCGCCGGTGCTCGAGCAGCATCGCGGGTGTGGCGATCCAGCGGAGCGTGCCGCACTCGATTGCCCGCCCGAAGGCAGCGCCCGGGTCCTGGAAAACGAGCCAGTCCAAGATCGCATTGGTGTCGATGACCGCGCTGGGCGGAGGGGCTGCTGTCATGGAGAAGGGGGAGAGGCGACCGACGGAGGCAGGCCCTCTTGCTTGCGGGCAATGTTCGACACGAATATACTGTCAGGCTTTTCGGCAGATTCTGCTGCGCTCTTTGCTGGGCGACCTGCGCCGCGCTTCCTGAACCGTCCTCGCTCGAGGGCCCAGGCGCGCATCCCGGGTTGGTTCCGTCTGGAGGCGTCGCGCATGACACCGGAAGACCTGAACCAGTAACTTCAAACGGGAACAAGTTACCCATGCCAACCATCAACCAGCTCGTGCGCCACGGTCGCCAGACCGAGGTCACGAAGTCGAAGTCGCCTGCGATGCAGGGCGGCCCGCAGCGTCGGGGCGTCTGCACGCGCGTCTACACCACCACGCCGAAGAAGCCGAACTCGGCGCTCCGGAAGGTCGCCAAGGTGCGCCTGACCAACGGGTTCGAGGTCATCTCGTACATCGGCGGCGAAGGCCACAACCTGCAGGAGCACAGCGTGGTGCTCGTGCGCGGCGGCCGGGTCAAGGACTTGCCGGGCGTGCGCTACCACATCGTGCGCGGTTCGCTCGATCTGCAGGGTGTGAAGGACCGCAAGCAGTCGCGCTCCAAGTACGGCGCGAAGCGCCCGAAGAAGGCGTAAGACTGCGCCAGAGGATCGTCGGCCGCGAGGCCGATGTCGGATGGCCCGCCGCAGGCGGGTCGAGTAAGTGGGTGGCCCCGGTGTGTGGCTGCCCGAGGCGCCCGAACGGCGCCGACTGAAGCACAGAAGGAAGAGAAATGCCCCGTCGTCGCGAAGTACCCAAGCGCGAGATCCTGCCGGACCCGAAGTTCGGCAACGTCGATCTCTCGAAGTTCATGAACGTGATCATGGAATCCGGCAAGAAGGCCGTGGCCGAGCGCATCATCTACGGCGCCCTCGAGACCGTCGAGAAGAAGGCCAACCGTGATCCGCTCGAGGTCTTCATCACCGCGCTGAACAACGTGAAGCCGATGGTCGAAGTGAAGTCTCGCCGTGTCGGCGGTGCGAACTACCAAGTTCCCGTGGAAGTTCGCCCCGTTCGTCGCATGGCGCTGGCGATGCGCTGGCTCAAGGAGTCGGCTCGCAAGCGCAGCGAGAAGTCGATGGCCCAGCGTCTCGCGAATGAACTGCTCGAGGCCTCGGAAGGCCGCGGCGGCGCAATGAAGAAGCGCGATGAAGTTCACCGCATGGCCGAAGCCAACAAGGCGTTCTCGCACTTCCGCTTCTAAGTCTCTTTTTGGTCCCCGGCCGCTCTTCGGGTTTGTACGAACCCGCGAGCGGCCCCTGTATTTGGAGTCACACCATGGCCCGCAAGACCCCCATCGAGCGCTACCGCAACATCGGTATCTCTGCGCACATCGATGCCGGCAAGACCACCACCACCGAGCGCATCCTGTTCTACACCGGCGTGAACCACAAGATCGGTGAAGTGCACGATGGTGCGGCGACCATGGACTGGATGGAGCAGGAGCAGGAGCGCGGCATCACGATCACGTCGGCCGCCACCACCTGTTTCTGGAAGGGCATGGAGCTGGCCTTTCCCGAGCACCGCATCAACATCATCGACACCCCGGGGCACGTCGACTTCACCATCGAGGTGGAGCGCTCGATGCGTGTGCTCGATGGCGCCTGCATGGTTTACTGTGCCGTGGGCGGCGTGCAGCCGCAGTCGGAGACGGTCTGGCGCCAGGCCAACAAGTACAAGGTGCCGCGCCTGGCGTTTGTCAACAAGATGGACCGCACCGGTGCGAACTTCTACAAGGTCTATGACCAGATGAAGGTTCGCCTGAAGGCGAACCCGGTGCCCATCGTGCTGCCGATCGGTGCCGAGGAGAACTTCACCGGTGTGATCGACCTCATCAAGATGAAGGCGATCATCTGGGATGAAGCCTCCCAGGGCATGAAGTTCAACTACGAGGACATCCCCGCTGACCTGCAGGCCGAGTCGCAGAAGTGGCGCGAGAACATGGTCGAGGCTGCGGCCGAGGCCAGCGAAGAGCTGATGAACAAGTATCTCGAATCGGGCGAACTGACCGAGGCGGAGATCAAGTTCGGCATCCGCACGCGCACGATCGCCGCCGAGATCCAGCCGATGTTCTGTGGCACCGCCTTCAAGAACAAGGGCGTGCAGCGCATGCTCGACGGCGTGATCGACTTCATGCCGTCGCCGATCGACATTCCCCCGGTTCCCGGCCATGACGACGACGACAAGGAAGTGGTTCGTCGTGCGGCCGATGACGAGAAGTTCGCCGCGCTGGCTTTCAAGCTGATGACCGACCCCTACGTCGGCCAACTCACCTTCGTGCGCGTCTATTCGGGTGTGCTGAAGTCCGGTGATTCGGTTTTCAACCCGATCCGAGGCAAGAAGGAGCGCATCGGGCGGATCCTGCAGATGCATGCCAACCAGCGCGAAGAGATCAAGGAGATCCTGGCCGGCGACATCGCGGCCTGCGTGGGCCTGAAGGAAGTGACCACGGGCGAGACGCTGTGCGATCCGGACGCGATCATCACGCTCGAGAAGATGATCTTCCCCGAGCCGGTGATCTCGCAGGCCGTTGAGCCCAAGACCAAGGCCGACCAGGAGAAGATGGGCATCGCCCTGGGTCGTCTGGCTCAGGAAGACCCGTCGTTCCGCGTGCGCACCGATGAAGAGTCCGGCCAGACCATCATCTCCGGCATGGGCGAGCTGCACCTGGAAATCATCGTCGATCGCATGAAGCGCGAGTTCGGCGTAGAGGCCAACGTCGGCAAGCCGCAGGTTGCCTACCGCGAAACCATCCGCAAGCCGGTGTCGGACATCGAAGGCAAGTTCGTTCGCCAGTCGGGCGGCAAGGGCCAGTACGGCCACGTCGTGCTGAAGATCGAGCCGCAGGAGCCAGGCAAGGGTTTCGAGTTCGTCGACGCCATCAAGGGTGGCGTGGTGCCGCGCGAGTTCATCCCGGCGGTCAAGAAGGGCGTCGAAGATTCGCTGCCGAACGGCGTGCTCGCGGGCTTCCCGGTGGTGGACGTGAAGGTCACGCTGACCTTCGGTTCGTACCACGAGGTCGACTCGAACGAGAACGCCTTCAAGATGGCCGCGTCGCTGGGCTTCAAGGACGGCTGCCGCAAGGCCTCGCCGGTCATCCTCGAGCCGATGATGGCCGTGGAAGTCGAGACACCGGAAGACTACGCCGGCAACGTCATGGGCGACCTGTCGTCCCGTCGCGGCATGGTGCAGGGCATGGACGACATGCCGGGCGGTGGCAAGGCCATCAAGGCCGAGGTGCCGCTGTCGGAGATGTTTGGCTACTCGACCACGCTGCGCTCGATGTCGCAGGGCCGCGCCACGTACACGATGGAGTTCAAGCACTACAGCGAAGCGCCCAAGAACGTGGCCGACGCGATCATCACGTCGCGCGCGAAGTAAAAGCGCTGAGAAAACAAGCCGGTCTTCTGTGAGGTGCCGCCTGCTGCCAGTGGCAGGTGAATCCGCTCCCCGCCGGAGACCTTAAACCGAACACTGGCACTGTTCTTTATCTGGAGATTCTGAAA
>NZ_AZND01000070.1:0-16381 GCF_000576205.1 Methylibium sp. T29
CTGCACCGCGCCGGTCGCGATCGAACCGGTCGCCGATGCTGCGCCGCCTGCGGCTGCCGCCGCCTTGCCGCCCTACGCGCTGCCGATCGACGACCTCGCCGCGGTGGCCACCGGCGCCGGCTGCAGTGGGTGAACTCCGACGCGGACAAGGTGCGCGCGGTGCAGCAGGCGATGGCCGATGCACCGAAGCCGGTGCATGTGCCGCGCGAGCCGAAACCGGTGGTTGCGATCGACGACGGCCCGCTGGTGCTGGTGGAGACGCGCAAGGACCTGTCGCAGATCAAGCTGCCGTTCGAAGGCCGCTGAGCCCGCGCCAGGGCCGAGGACAACGCCCCCGGGTCTTCGCGGCCCGGGGGCGTTTTTTCATGGGCCGCGGTGCCGGCGGCACGGCATCCCCTCAGGGCAGTTGGTTGAGCGCGCGCTGGTAGGGCGCGTGGTGCATCAGCTCGTCCCAGGGCAACGGCGCCGTCTGCGGCAGCAGGTCGAGGCGACGCGCCTCGCTGTCGGCGCTGGCCTGCCAGCGACCGCGCTCGAGCGCCGTCTCCAGCCCGTCGATCAGTGCGTCGAGCGGTGCGCCGCCGTCGAGAGACCGGTTGCACAACAGCACCAGGTCGCAGCCGGCCTTCAGCGCGGCGATGCCGGCCTCGGTAGGCGTGCCGGCGACGGTCGCGCCCTGCATGCTGAGGTCGTCGCTGAAGATCGCGCCGGTGAAGCCGAGCCGGCCGCGCAGGATGTCCTGCAGCCAGCGCGGCGAGAAGCCGGCGGGCCGCGCATCGACCTTCGGGTAGATCACGTGCGCCGGCATCACGCTGGGGAGCGAGGTGGAGAGCCACTCGTAGGGCCGGGCATCGTCGCCGAGAATCTGGCGCAGCGTGCGGCGATCGACTGGCACCTCGGTGTGCGAATCGGCGGCCACGTAGCCGTGCCCCGGGAAATGCTTGCCGCAGCTCGCCATGCCGGCCAGCAGCAGGCCGTGCATCAGGCTCTTGGCCAGCAGCGTGGCCACACGCGGATCGCGGTGGAAGGCACGGTCGCCGATCACGCCGCTCGGGCCGTGGTCGAGGTCGAGCACCGGCGCGAAGCTGAAGTCGACGCCGCAGGCACGCAGTTCGGTGGCCAGCACGTAGCCGCAGGCGGTGGCGGCATCGGTGGCAGCCAGCGCGTCCTGCATCCAGCGTTCGCCCAGCGCCCGCATCGGCGGCAGGTGGGTGAAGCCGTCGCTGCGGAAGCGCTGCACGCGCCCGCCTTCATGGTCGACGCAGACCAGCACGTCGGGGCGCAGCGCCTTGATCTCCGCAGTGAGCGAGGTCAGCTGGGCGCGGTGCTGCCAGTTGCGGGCGAACAGGATCAGCCCGCCGACCAGCGGGTGACGCAGGCGGCGCCGGTCGTTGGCGTCGAGCGCGGTCCCCGCGATGTCGAGGACGATGGGGGCGTGGTTCATCTAGGCTTCCTGGGTCTCGACCACGACGAAGCTCGCCGCGTAGTCGGTTTCGTCGGTGACGCTGACGTGGGCGCGCAGGCCCTGTGCCTCGAACCAGGCGGCCAGCGGTCCGTGCAGGCGGATCTCCGGCTTGCCGCTGCGCGCGTTGAGGATCTGGCAGGCACGCCAGCTCATCGGCGTGCGCATGCCGGTGCCGATCGCCTTCGAGAAGGCCTCCTTGGCCGAGAAGCGCGTGGCCAGGTAGCTGAGGCCCCGCGCCTCCACCTTGGCCAGGCGGTAGCGGAACACCTCGATCTCCTGCGGGCCCAGCACCTTCTCCGCAAAGCGCTCGCCGCGACGTGCGTAGGTCGCGCGCAGGCGACGAATGTCGCAGATGTCGGTGCCGATCCCGAAGATCATGCCGGGGCTACGCGTGGGCGCGGTGGATGCAGCGCAGGTAGTCGCGCACCGTCTCGGCCAGCCCCAGCTCCAGCGCGTCGGCGATCAGTGCGTGGCCGATCGACACCTCCAGCACGCCGGGCACGGCGCGGAGGAAGGCGGTCAGGTTGTCGCGGTTCAGGTCGTGGCCGGCGTTGAGCCCCAGGCCGACGCCCAGCGCGGCCTCGGCGCTGGCGGTGTAGCAGGCCAGCAGCGCCGCATGCTGCGGCGTGCCGGCGCCTTCGGCATGCGAGCGCGCATAGGCCTCGGTGTAGAGCTCGACGCGGTCGGCCCCGATGGCACGGGCCTGGGCCATCGCCTCGGGCAGCGGGTCCATGAACAGGCTGACGCGCACGCCGAGCGCATGGCATTCGTCGATCAGCGGTCTCAGCGCCTCGTTGTCCTCGGGCAGGTTCCAGCCGTGGTCGGAGGTGGACTGCTCGACGCTGTCGGGCACGAAGGTGACCTGGTGCGGACGCACCACGCGCACCAGGTCCATCAGGTTGTGGAAGGGATTGCCCTCGAGGTTGTATTCGATGTGCGGATGCTCCTGCTTCAGCATCTCGGCCAGGTCGTGCACGTCGTGGGTGCGGATGTGGCGCTGGTCGGGCCGCGGGTGCACGGTGATGCCGTGCGCCCCCGCGTCGATCGCGATGCGGGCGGCACGCGTGACGCTCGGGATCGTCAGCGGCCGCGTGTTGCGCAGCAGCGCAACCTTGTTCAGGTTGACCGACAGCGCGGTCGTCGCGGCGTGGAAAGAGTGGCCGGAGGAGATCAGCGGATTCATCGAAACGTCAGCTCGTCAGCGGTCGAGGTTCTGCAGGTCCATCATCAACTGCCGCGTGCGCAGCACCGGCGTGGCCAGATGATAGTGAAGCAGGTTGCGCAGCATCGGCTTGAGGTCGGCCAGCACCGGCAGGCAGGCGCGCTGCAGCGCCGCCAGATCGTCGGCATCGAGCGCGGCCTGCAGGGCCCGCCAGTCGTCCGCCACCAGGCCCACCTCGCCCGCGGCTGCGGCCACCAGGCCGGACTCGGCCTTCAGCGCATGCCGAACGCCGCCGCCCAGCGGCTGCTGAGTCAGCGTGACGCGGCCGAGTTCGGGCAGCAGGCCGATCTCGCGCAGCAGCACCAGCTCGAAGCCGCGCAGCGCCGCCTCGACCCGCGCATCGTCGCTCGCCCCCAGCGCCGGCAACGTGTGCGCATAGGCGTCGAACAGGGCCGGGTGCGGGTCCTGCCGGGCCAGCAGCTTCATCAACAGTTCGTTGAGGTAGAAGCCGGTCAGCAGCGCCGCCCCACCGAGCATCGCCGGGCCGCCGGCCCATTCGGCAGTCTTCAGCGGCTGCACCTCGCCGCCGTCGCCCTCGCCCTCCCGAGGGCGCCGCACACCATAGGCCACCTGCAACCGCTGGAACGGCAGCAGCACCGCGCGCAGCTGGGAGTAGGGCCGCTTCGCTCCCTTGGCCGCGACCGCCACGCGGCCGTGCTCGCGGGTGAAGAGGTCGAGGATCAGGCTGGATTCGCTCCAGTCGTAACGGTGCAGCAAGTAGGCCGGCTGCAGCACCGGGGCCGCAGCACGGCCGCCACGGGCAGCCTGCGGGGTGGCGCCGACGACGCGCGACGCGGCGGCTCTCACTCGTAGCCGTAGCTCTTGAGACGGGCCTCGTCGTCGGCCCAGCCGGAACGCACCTTGACCCAGATTTCGAGGAAGACCTTGCCGTCCATCAGGCGCTCGAGCTCGACGCGCGCATCGGTGCCGATGCGCTTCAGGCGCTCCCCCTTGTCGCCGATGACCATGCCCTTGTGGGCCTCGCGCTCGACGATGATGGTGGCGGCGATACGGCGCAGCGCGCCCTCTTCCTTGAACTCGTCGATCACCACGGTCGACGTGTACGGAAGCTCGTCCCCGGTCAGCCGGAACAGCTTCTCGCGGATGATCTCGCTGGCGAGGAAGCGCTCGCTGCGATCGGTCAGGGCCTCCTCGTCGTAGAACCACGGCTGCTCGGGCAGGTAGGGTTGGACGATCTGGAGCAGGCGCCGCACGTCGTCGGGGCTGGTGGCCGCCAGCGGCACGAACTCGGCGAACGGATGGCGCTCCTGCATGCTCTTGAGCCAGGGCGCGAGTTCGGCGCGGCGGCGCACCAGGTCGAGCTTGTTCGCGACCAGCAGCGTCGGCTTGCCCGGCGGCACGAGCGACAGCACCTTGGCATCGTCGAGCCCGAAGCGGCCGGCCTCGACGACGAACAGCACCACGTCCACGTCGCCCATCACCGACTGGACGGTCTTGTTCAGGTTGCGGTTCAGCGCGCCGGCGCCCTTGACGGTGTGGCGGGTCTGGAAGCCGGGGGTGTCGACGAACACGAACTGCGCCGCGTCGGCGCTGCGGATGCCGGTGATGCGGTGGCGCGTGGTCTGCGCCTTGCGTGAGGTGATGCTGACCTTCTGCCCGACCAGGGCGTTGAGCAGGGTCGACTTGCCGACATTGGGCCGGCCGACGATCGCCACGAGGCCGCAGCGCTGCTCGGGCATGTCTGCGCCCGCAGCAGGGACGGCGGTGGTGCTGTCGTTCATGGGCGCTCGGTTTCGTCTGGCTTCAGTGTAGCCAGCGCCGCACGGGCGGCCTCCTGCTCGGCGGCACGCCGGGACCGCCCCTCACCGCGAACTTCGAGCGAACGCGACGGGATGCTGCAGACCACGGTGAACATCTGCTCGTGCTGGCGTCCGCGGGTCGATTCGATGCGATATCCGGGCACCGGCTGGCGGCGGGCCTGCAGCCATTCCTGCAGTTCGGTCTTGGGGTCGCGCGTCCAGGCTTCGGCCGCGGTGCTGGCGACCAGCGGCGTGAAGAGGCGCTCGACCAGGGCCTGCGCCGACGCGAAGCCGCCGTCGAGGTAGACCGCGGCGATCAAGGCCTCCACCGCGTCGGCCAGGATCGACGGACGCCGGGCGCCGCCGCTGCGCGCCTCGCCCTCGCTCAGGCGCAGCAGGGCCGGCAGGCCGAGATCCAGCGCTAGGCGGTGCAGCATCTCTTCGCGCACCAGGTGGGCACGCACCCGGGTCAGGTCGCCCTCGCCGGACTGGCCGAAATGCTCGAACAGCAGGCCCGAGATGGCGGCCGACAACACCGCGTCGCCGAGGAACTCGAGCCGTTCGTTGTTGTGGGCGCCGAAGCTCTTGTGGGTCAGCGCCCGGCCCAGCAGGTCGACCTGCGCGAAGCGGTGCCCGAGACGGACCTGCAGCGAGTCGAAGGCGGCAGGGATGTCGCTCACGGCGTCGCCGACCGCACCGCGCGCCTGCCGGCGGCGGCGCGGCACGGCCTCACTGCGAGTGCCCCCGGTACTTGATCAGCAGGAAGACCGGCTGGATCAGCTCGAGCTCCTTGTCGTAGGCGAACTTCACCACGACCTTCTCGTTCTCCTTCGTGATCTCGAGGTCCTTGCCGCTGATGGACGAGATCGAATATTCGATGTCCTTCTGGCGGTCGAAGGCGGCCCGGATCTCCGGCACGGTGCTGCCCCCCTCCTTGGCGACCTTGTTGACCGCTCGCTGGATGGTGAAATACTCGTTGACGGTCGGCAGCACCTTCAGGCCGACCAACGCGACGCAGGCGATGATGATGGCCCAGAACAGCAGGCCGATCAGGGTGACGCCTCTCTGGGCAGGGCGCGCGCGGACCGCACCCGATGTTGCCGACGCTGCGAAGGCCATCGTTGTTCTCCTGGTAAAGCGCCGGCTCAATGGAAGGAGCCGATTCGCCTGAGGTTACCGAAATTCATCCAGACAAAGAAGGCCTTGCCGACGATGTTCTCGTTGGGCACGAAGCCCCAGTAGCGCGAATCCTGCGAATTGTCCCGGTTGTCGCCCATCATGAAGTAGTGGCCCGGGGGCACGGTGCACACCACGCCTTCGGCGTTGTAGCGGCAGTTGTCGCGGAAGTTCTGGAACTGGGGCATCGGGATCACGAAGCCGGGACGGTCCTTGTCGGTCAGGATGCGGTGCTCGACGGCGCCGAGCTTTTCACTTGCCTGCTGGGCATAGCGCAGCGAGTCCTCGTCGTAGAAATCCGGCAGCGGCCGTGTTTCCACCGGCTGACCATTGATCGAGAGCTTCTTGTTCAGGTAGGCCACTTCATCACCCGGCAGACCGACCACGCGCTTGATGTAGTCGACACCTGGCTCGACCGGATAGCGAAACACCATCACGTCGCCACGCTGGGGCTCATTGTTGGCGAGGATCATCTTGTTGATCACCGGCAGCCTCACCCCATAGTGGAACTTGTTCACGAGGATGAGATCGCCGATCGCCAGCGTGGGGATCATGGAGCCTGACGGAATCTTGAACGGCTCGAACAGGAAGGAGCGCAGCAGGAAGACCGCCAGGATCACCGGGAACAGGCCCGCGGTCCAGTCCAGCCACCACGGCTGGGCCAGTACGCGCTCCCGCGCCACGGCCACGTTGCCATCGACCTGCTGGATGCCCTGGCGCTGCAGTTCGCTGCGCCGATGCGCATCCTGCGCCTCCAGTGCCGAGGCCGCCGCCACGCGTCGCGGCAGGAAGTGCAGGCGCTCGGCCAGCCAGTAGCCGAAGGTCGCCAGCGTCAGGATGAAGAGCAGCAGCGAGAAGTTGCCGCTCCAGGAGCCGAGATACCAGCCGCCCAGGTAAACCACGAGGGCGCCATAGAGCAGCCCGGTCAATGCACTCATGAAGTGTTCAGTCGTCTACTTGGAGGATGGCCAGGAACGCTTCCTGCGGCACCTCGACGGAGCCGATTTGCTTCATGCGTTTCTTGCCAGCCTTCTGTTTTTCGAGCAGCTTGCGCTTGCGGCTGATATCGCCACCGTAGCATTTTGCCAGCACGTTCTTGCGCAAGGCCTTGATGTTCTCCCGCGCGATGATGTTGGCGCCGATGGCTGCCTGGATGGCCACGTCGTACATCTGCCGCGAGATGATCTCGCGCATCTTGGCCACCACGGCGCGGCCCCGATACTGGCTCTGGCTGCGGTGCACGATGATCGACAGCGCATCGACCCGGTCGCCGTTGATCAGGATGTCGACCTTCACGACGTCGGCCGCGCGGTATTCCTTGAACTCGTAGTCCATCGAAGCGTAGCCGCGCGACACCGACTTCAGCTTGTCGAAGAAGTCCAGCACGATCTCGGCGAGCGGCATCTCGTAGGTCAGCATGACCTGGCGGCCGTGGTAGGCCATGTTGAGCTGGACGCCGCGCTTCTGGTTGGCCAGCGTCATCACCGGGCCGACGTAGTCCTGCGGCATGTAGAGGTGGACAGTGACGATGGGCTCGCGGATCTCGGCGATCTTGCCGATCTCGGGCATCTTCGATGGGTTCTCGACCTCGATCACCTCGCCCGCCAGGCCACCGAGCTGCACCTGGTAGACGACGCTGGGCGCAGTGGTGATCAGGTCCTGGTCGAACTCGCGCTCCAGGCGCTCCTGCACGATCTCCATGTGCAGCAGGCCGAGGAAGCCGCAGCGGAAGCCGAAGCCCAGCGCCTGGCTCACCTCGGGTTCGTAGCGCAGCGAGGAGTCGTTGAGCTTGAGCTTCTCTAGCGCGTCGCGCAGCTGGTCGTACTCGCTGGCCTCGGTCGGATAGAGCCCGGCGAAGACCTGCGGCTGGATCTCCTTGAAGCCGGGCAACGGCTCACTGGCCGGCCCGGCGTTGTTGGGCAACTTCTTCTCGAGCGTGATGGTGTCGCCGACCTTGGCGGCCTGCAGTTCCTTGATGCCAGCGATCAGGAAGCCGACCTCGCCCGCCTTCAATTGCTCGCGAGATTCGGACTTCGGCGCGAAAACCCCCAACTGTTCCAGCGGATACACGGTGTCGGTGGCCATCATCCGGATGCGGTCTCCCTTGCGGAGCACGCCGTCGACCATGCGCACCAGCATCACGACGCCGACGTAGTTGTCGAACCAGGAGTCGATGATCATCGCGCGCGGCGGCCCGTCGGGCTGGCCACGGGGAGCCGGCATGCGGGTGATCACTGCCTCGAGGATCTCGTCGATGCCCTCGCCCGTCTTCGCAGAGCAGGGGATCGCATGCTCGGCGTCGATGCCGATCACGTCCTCGATCTCGGCCTTGGCGTTCTCCGGATCAGCCTGGGGCAGATCCATCTTGTTGAGCACCGGCACCACCTCGACGCCCAGGTCGAGCGCGGTGTAGCAGTTCGCCACCGTCTGCGCCTCGACACCCTGCGACGCATCGACCACCAGCAGAGCCCCCTCGCAAGCCGACAGCGAGCGACTGACCTCGTAACTAAAGTCCACGTGCCCCGGCGTGTCGATCAGGTTGAGTTGATAGACCCGGCCATCGCGCGCCTTGTAGTTCAGCGCCGCCGTCTGCGCCTTGATCGTGATGCCACGCTCACGCTCGATGTCCATCGAGTCCAGCACCTGGGCTTCCATCTCGCGATCGCTCAGGCCACCGCAGCGCTGGATGATCCGGTCGGCCAGGGTGCTCTTGCCGTGATCGATGTGGGCAATGATCGAGAAATTGCGGATGTGGTCCATCTGACCTGTCGTCGTCGTACTGCGCTGCGCTTCAAGCGGGAGTCACAAGAGCGCTGCCGTTGCGCCGGGTGCTCGTGTCGCGAAGCGGGATGAGGGCTGGGCGGTCCGTGCCGCACATAAAAAAAAGGCACGTCAAACCGGTGACGCGCCTTCCAACAAAAAACGTTTGGCAACTGCTTCGTTGGGCTTTCATTGTAGCCACATCAACCGGGCCGGAAACCGCGCCGATGCTCGGTTTTGCGTCGTTGCAGCGTGCCAACAATGGAATTCATGCACATGTTATCCACAAACCCCTGTGGGTGTCCTGTGGACGATCTTTGGCATGCCGACTATTGTTTTGCGCCGCGCATAAAGGGGCGAGATTCGGCGGAATTCTAGTGAATTTCAAGCCTAATTCGAACACTAAAAAGTGGGTGTGTGCACACACCCACTTTTTAGAAGATTTCAAGGCTTCCACAAATCGCCGAATCGATTTCAGCTGGCGGAAAACCAGACTGACGACTGGGGCGACGGCTTGACGACCCGGATCGACCGTCGCGCCGCCCTTCCCCGCGCTGCATCAGCGGGTCGCCGTGCGGATCAGCGCGTACTGCGCCCACTCTCCTCGCCTGAACAGCACGTTGATGGGCTTGCTCTTGTCGACCTTGGCGATCACGGCCTCGAACTGCTTCACGTCGACGATCTCGACATTGCCGACCGACAGGATCACGTCGCCTTCACGCAAGCCCGCGCGTGCCGCCGCACCTTCGGTCGCTTCCACACGCACGCCGCCACGCAGCTTGAGTTCGCGCTTCTGCTCCTCGCTCAGGTTGGCCAGCGTCAAGCCCAGGCCGGACACCACGCTCGGCGTCGGCGCCTGCTTGCTCTCCGGTGCGGCCGCCCGGCGTCCCGGTTCGGGCTCGAGTTCTGCCACCGTCACACCAAGATCGCGCGCGCTGCCGCGGCGGAAGACCTGCAGGCTTGCCTTGCTCCCCGGCTTGGTTCCCCCCACCAGACGCGGCAGGTCGCTGGATTTCTCGACCGGCTTGCCATCGAAGCGCGTGATGATGTCGCCCGCCTCGACGCCGGCTTTGTCGGCCGGCCCGCCGGCCTCGACCGAACGCACCAGGGCCCCCGCCGCCTTGCCGAGGCCGAGCGATTCGGCCACGTCCTTCGTCACCTCGCCGATCTGCACGCCGATGCGACCCCGCACCACGCGGCCACCGGCACGCAACTGGTCCGCCACGCGCGTGGCTTCGTCCATCGGAATGGCAAAGGAGATGCCCATGAAGCCGCCCGAGCGGCTGAGGATCTGCGAGTTGATGCCGACCACCTCGCCGCGCAGGTTGATCAACGGACCGCCGGAGTTGCCGGGATTGATGGCCACGTCGGTCTGGATGAAGGGGACGAACTCGCCGGTGTCGCGCGCCTTGGCGCTGACGATGCCGGCCGTGACCGTGTTCTCCAGGCCGAAGGGCGAGCCGATCGCCATGACCCATTCGCCGACCTTCAACTTGCTGACGTCGCCGATCTTCACCGACGGCAGGCCTGCGGCCTCGATCTTGACCACGGCCACGTCGGTGCGCTTGTCAGCACCGATCAGCTTGGCCTTGAACTCGCGCTTGTCCGTCAGCGTGACGTACACCTCGTCGGCACCGTCGACCACGTGCGCGTTGGTCATCACGTAGCCGTCGGTCGTGAAAATGAAGCCGGAACCCACGCCACGCTGTTGCTCTTCGTCCGGTGCCTGCCGCCGCGGATCCTGGCGCTGCCCAGGCAGTTGCCCCGGCGGCACGCCGAAGAAGCGACGGAAGAACTCCTGCATTTCCTCGTCCATCTCCGGGCCGGCCCCCCCACCGCCGCGTTGACCACCGCGGGTGCGCTCGGTAGTCCGGATGTTCACCACCGCCGGGCCGACCTGCTCGACGAGGTCGGTGAAGTCGGGCAGGCCACGTGCCGCTGCCACGGCCGGCTGCGCATGACTGGCATGCGGAGACATCAGCAGCCCCCCCAGCGTCGAGGCGCCGGCGATGCTCGCCGCCGCCACCCAGACCCAGGAGCGCGCGCGCCACGACGAACGCGGCATTTCAGTTCTTGCTTCTTGCATCATCACCTCGTACCAACAGTCGATCAGGGAGCCTTGGCCGCGGGACCCCGCGGCCCGGCGCAGTGAGATCGCGCATCCGTCAGCGGGGTTCCAAGGCCGCCGCGAACGCGCGCAGGGTCACGACGGGGACATCGCCGATCACGGTGATCCACCATTCACCCCGGCGCTTCACCAAAGTCTGGGTTGCACCCAGCGACATCAGCATCTCCCGGCGGTGCAGGCGCGGCATGTAGGGCTCGATGAACACCGACACGTAGGTGAGGCCATCGGAGTAGATGACCTGCAGCACCGAAGGCGGCGCCAAGGGGAACTCTTCCTGGGAAGCAGCAGGCCGGGGCTGCTCCCCTCCAGCCACGGTCATCAGGCGCTTGACGCTGCTGACGTGCCGGAAGCCCGGTGGCAAGGCATTCAGCAACCACCCCTCTCGCCCGATGTCCACCTGCTGCAGCGTCGGTCGCTCGACGCGATAGCCGTCCAGTCGCTTCATCGCTTGCAGCACCGACTCCGGCCGGGGCTTCACGCCGATGGACACCTCGGAAAAGGCCGAGGTCTCCAGCACGACATCGCGCTCGTCGAACACCTCGGATCGCAACAAGAGGCCGGAGCTGCGCTCGGCCCACAGTCGGTAGCCGAAGCGGTAGCCGTCCTTGGGTTGAAGCAGCAGCACATTGGCCTCGTGCCCCGCCACGCGCCCGTCGCCCAGCGACTTGACGTCGTAGAACGGCACGATGCGGTCAGCGCCGGCCGACAGCAACAGGGGGAACTGCCCCATGGCCTGCCGCGTCTCCACCACCGCGACACGGCTGTGCGGCCACAGGCTGTGCACGAGATCGTTGTGGCGGTAGACCTGACGGTGCTGACCATCGAGCGACTCGATGCGCTCGAACTGGTTGCGACCGTCGCAGAAGTGCACGATGCGCGAACTCGCCACCGAGCCGGCCGCCGTCACGACGAACGTTCCCTGGAAGTTGCGCTTCCCGGCCGCCTCGTGGATGCGCGCCAGCCAGTAGCGTGCATCGCGCGCCTCGACCAGCGGATCGCCCCCGGCCTGGGCTCGGGTCGCGGAGGGCAACAACGCGGCCATCAGCACGACGGCCGGCATGGCGCGCCATCCCCGCGCGACGATGTTCTGCAGCATGTTCAGCGCGCGGCCGCCGTGGCGCCGTCGTAGGTCGCGCTGCGCAGGAAGCCCGACGGCACGCTCAAGGCCGAGCTGCCACCGAACTGCTTGTGCGCCGCCAGATACTGATCGAGGCGGGCATCGCGGATCAGCACGCCGCTGGCAGGCTCGACCTGATCGGCGGGCGCGGACAGGACGACCCGCTGGGGCGCCTCGGCCGGCACCACTGGCGCCTGCGCCAGCTGCGGCGCGTCCGCCTGCGGCCCCGACAGGCGGGTCACGGCCAACGACCCGATCACGGCCAGGAAACCCGCCGCCACTGCGGCCGGCGTGGCCCAGCGGCGCAATCCTCCACCAGCGGCCCGCTGCCTGGGCAACGCCGCAGCGGACTCCTCGGCCACCCGATCGGCCCGGGGCGCCAGAACGACCGGCTCCCGGTCGAGCTGCGCGCGCAGACGCTGAAGGAACGCCGCGTCGCGCCCCCCGCCGGCGAGCTCCTCGGAGCGCAGCACGTCACCGATCAGCTGGTAGCTGTGCCAGCGTTCGCGCAAAGCCGCCTCGTCACGCCAGCGCGCGCTGAGCGAGGCCGCCGTGCCGGCGTCGGCCTCGCCGTCGACCAGGGCCGAAAGGGCCTCGGCCCCCTGCAGGTTCTCGACATTGCTCATCTGAACACTCCGTTGGCCCCTGGGCCCGCCCACACTACTCACCAGCGCTCGCCGGAGCGCTGCTCCAGCATCGGGCGCAAACGCTCCGCGATCGCCTCGCGCGCCCGGAAAATGCGCGACCGCACCGTCCCGATCGGGCAATTCATCACGTCAGCGATCTCTTCGTAGCTCAGGCCTTCGATCTCGCGCAGCGTGATCGCCTGCCTCAGATCTTCGGACAGATCCTCGATCGCGGAGTTCACCGCATTGGCGATCTGTTTCGATGCCAGCAAGGCGTCAGGCGTCTCGCCGTCGGTTAGTTCGTTCTCGACCCGGGAAGTTTCATCGCCGTCCTCGTCCCGGCCGGCCCGTGCCGATTCGGTCACGAGCAGGTCTCGCTTCAGGTCGCCGAGGGTCTTCTTGGCCGTGTTGACCGCGATCCGGTACAGCCAGGTGTAGAACTGGCTCTCGCCACGGAACTGCGGGATCGCCCGGTAGGCGCGGATGAAGGTCTCCTGCGCGATGTCCTGGACCAGGTCGACATCGCGCACCATGCGCCCGATCAGGCGCTCGATCCGCCGCTGGTACTTGACGACCAGCATCTCGAAGGCGCGTATGTCGCCCTGCTTGACGCGGTCGACCAGCAGGGCGTCGTTGTCAGGACTGGTCGGCTCAGCCACGGCTCAGGGACCTTCCGATGCGCCGGACGATGCCGCGGGCGAATAGAGCGCACAGCGCAGCGCATGCCACTCGGCCGGATGCTCGTGGCGCCGCAACGCCAGCCAGCGCGTACGGGGTCCGGGCGCCGGAACTTCGAGGCCGTCCGCCCGAAAGCGCAGCAGCAACCAGCGATCCAGGTCGAGCGCCACCGCCACCTTGCCTATGCGCGGTTCCGCCGCATCCACCGGCGCGGCCAGCCACCAGTCGACGCCGTCCCACTTCAGATACTGCGCGGAGGCTCGCCGATCTCGCCACAGCAAACACGCCACGCCAGCCACGACCAGGCTGGTGATGGTCGCCGCGAGACCGTCGCCGCGCTGCAGCGCCCACAGCGCGGTCACGCCCACGGCCAGCGCCGACAGGAGTCGCAGCACCGCTCGCGCCAGACCCGGACACGCCGTCACCGCCACGGCGGGAGCCGCACGCATCGTTCAGGGAAATGCTCAGGGCCGGCACGCGCGTCAGACGCGCTTGAACACCAGCGTGCCGTTGGTGCCGCCGAAACCGAAGTTGTTCTTCACGGCGTGCTCGATCTTCATCTCGCGCGCAGTGTTCGCGCAGTAGTCCAGGTCGCACTCGGGATCCTGGTTGAAGATGTTGATCGTGGGCGGCGACACCTGGTCGCGGATCGCGAGCACGGTGAACACCGATTCGATGCCGCCTGCGCCGCCAAGCAGGTGACCGGTCATCGACTTGGTGGAATTGACCACCAGCTTCTTCGCGTGATCGCCGAAGGCCAGCTTGATCGCGTTACTCTCGTTCAGATCGCCCAGCGGCGTCGAGGTGCCGTGCGCGTTCAGGTACTGCACCTGACCCGCTTCGATTCCCGCGCTGCGCAACGCGGCCTTCATCGCACGCTTCGGGCCGTCCACGTTGGGCGCCGTCATGTGGAAGGCGTCCGCGCCCATGCCGAAGCCGGCCAGCTCCGCATAGATCCGTGCGCCGCGTGCCTTGGCGTGCTCGTACTCCTCGAGCACCATCACGCCGGCCCCTTCGCCGAGCACGAAGCCGTCGCGGTCGCGGTCCCAGGGGCGCGAGGCGGTGGCCGGATCGTCGTTGCGGGTCGACAGCGCACGTGCCGCGGCGAAGCCACCGATGCCGAGCGGCGAGACGGTCGACTCGGCACCGCCGGCGATCATCACGTCGGCATCACCCGCCTCGATCATGCGGGCCGACTGGCCGATGCAGTGCAGGCCGGTGGTGCAGGCGGTCACGATCGCGAGGTTCGGCCCCGTGAAGCCGCACTGGATCGACAGATGCCCCGAGATCATGTTGATGATCGAGCCGGCACGAAGAACGGCGAGATCCGCCGCGCCCCGCGCGCCGCGTACTCAGCGTGGGTCTCCTCGATCAGCGGCAGGCCGCCGATGCCCGAGCCGACGAGGCAACCGATGCGCTCGGCCTGCTCCTCGTTCAGAGCATCGCCCGTGGGCAGCCCGGCATCCTTCACGGCCTGCAGCGACGCTGCGAGGCCGTAGTGGATGAAGGTGTCCATGTGCCGGGCTTCCTTGGCGGGGATGTAATCCTCGATCTGGAAACCCTTCACCTCGCCGGCGATGTGGCAGGCCAGCTTGGTGGCATCGAACTTGGTGACGGTGGCGATGCCGGACTGGCCAGCCACGAGCCGCGACCAGGACTCGTCCACCGTGTTGCCCAGGGGGGTGACGAGACCGAGCCCGGTCACCACGACGCGACGACGGCTCATGCGCTGTAGAGAAACGAAGGAAACGGAAACCGCGGCCGTCAGGCCTTGGCGTGACTCTTGGCGTAGTCGATCGCGAGCTGCACGGTCGTGATCTTCTCCGCCTCTTCATCGGGGATCTCGATGCTGAACTCGTCCTCGAGTGCCATCACCAGTTCCACGGTGTCCAGCGAATCCGCGCCCAGATCGGCGACGAAGGCTTTTTCATTGGTGACCTCGCCTTCGGCCACGCCGAGTTGCTCGGCGATGATCTTCTTGACGCGTGCTTCGATGTCGCTCATGACTCCTCCAAGGAGAGTTTGCAAAAACAGCCCGTGATTCTAGTTGCTCCGGCGTGACAGCTCCGGCGCAGCGGCGCGACCCCGGGGCGACGGGTCGCACCGCGCTCTGTTCGACGCTCAATTCATGAACATGCCGCCGTTGACGTGCAGTTCGGTCCCCGTGATGTAGCCGGCCTGTCTCGACGCCAGGAAGGCCACCGCATCGGCGATCTCCTCCGGCGCGCCCAGGCGCCCCAGCGGGATCTGCCCCAGCAGCGCGGCCTTCTGCGCCTCGGGCAGTCCGTCGGTCATGTCGGTCGCGATGAAACCCGGCGCCACGCAGTTGACCGTGATGCCCCGGCTGCCCAGTTCACGGGCCAGCGAGCGCGTCATGCCGGCGACGCCGGCCTTCGCCGCGGCGTAGTTGGCCTGGCCCGGATTGCCGCTTGCCCCCACCACGGAGGTGATGTTGACGATGCGACCGTAGCGCTGCTTCATCATCGGCCGGATCACCGCGCGGCTGGCACGGAACACCGCCTTCAGGTTGGTGTCGAGCACGGCGTCCCAGTCGTCGTCCTTCATGCGCATCGACAGCGTGTCACGCGTGATGCCGGCGTTGTTGACCAGCACGTGCAGTCCGCCGTCCTGCTTGACGATGGTGTCGACTGCCGCCTCAAGCGCCGCGCCGTCGTTCACGTTCAGCACCAACCCGCGCCCGCCCAGGGGGGCCAGCGCCTCGCCGATTGCTGCCGCGCCGGATTCACTGGTCGCCGTGCCGACGACCTTGAAGCCGCGCTCGGCCAGCGTGGTCGCGATCGCGCGGCCGATGCCGCGGCTCGCGCCCGTCACCAGGGCCACCTGCGTCGTCACCGAAGCGTCCGCGCTCATGCCAGGGCTCCTTGGGTCTCGGCCAGGCTGGCCGGATCGAAGATGTTCAGCACGGCCAGCTCGGCATCAACCCGCTTCACCAGCCCGGCCAGCACCTTGCCCGGCCCGCACTCCACGACGGTCGACACACCGCGGGCCTTGAGCGCCTGCACCGTCTCGACCCAGCGGACCGGACCGAAGGCCTGGCGGTAGAGCGCGTCGCGGATCGCCGCCGGCTCGGACTCGACGGCGACGTCGATGTTGTTCAGCACCGGAATGGCCGGCGCGGCCAGCGCCACATCGACAAGGCGCTGGCGCAGCCGCTCGGCCGCCGGCTTCATCAGGCTCGAATGGAAAGGTGCCGACACCGCCAGCGGGAGCGCCCGCTTGGCGCCGGCCGCCTTCAGCAGTTCGCAGGCCTTGTCGACGGCGAGCTTGCTGCCGGAGATCACGGTCTGCTTCGGGTCGTTGTAGTTGGCCGCCTGCACCGACTCGCCGGTCGCCGCCTCGGCGTCGGCACACCCGGCGCGCACCGCATCGGCGTCCAGCCCGAGGATGCCGCCATGCGCCGGCGCCGACCGGCACCGCGTCCTGCATCGCCT
>NZ_AZND01000071.1:0-16214 GCF_000576205.1 Methylibium sp. T29
ATCAAGGGTCAGATGGTCAAAGCGCTGGTGCATGCGCCCAAGAACGGATTTTTCTATGTACTGGATCGCAGCAACGGGAAGCTGATCTCCGCCGAGAAGATTGCCAAGGTCACCTGGGCCTCGGGAATCGACATGAAGACTGGGCGGCCTATCGAGATCCCCGGCGCGCGTTACGAAGGCGCCCCTGCGCTGATTTATCCAAGCCCCTTTGGCGCGCACAGTTGGCACGCGATGTCATACAGCCCGCGCACTGGCTTAGCCTATCTCCCGAAGGTGGAACTTCCGGCCCTGTTCAATGACGGCTCCATCAAGAAGGACTGGAAGTCACCGAACCTCAACTTCGACCCGGCGGTGGACATTGGCCTGGGCGGAGACATCCCCAAAGGCACCGGCGTGAGTTCGCTGTTGGCCTGGGATCCGATCAAGCAGAAGAAGGTGTGGGAAGTACAAGCGGACGGCTTCTGGAACCCAGGCACGATGGTCACCGCAGGAGATCTGGTCTTCCAGGGCCGCGCTAACGGCAACCTGTACGCCTACGATGCCAAGACCGGTAAGGCGCTCTGGCACATGTTCCTTGGCTCGGGCATATCGGCTCCGCCCATCACCTATTCGGTCGACGGCAAGCAGTACGTGTCGATCCTAGTCGGCTTCGGTGGTGCAGGCGTCTCTCTTGCAGGCGGATCCGCGGTCGCCAACTACGGCTGGGCCTACCGCGCACAGACGCGACGGCTGTTCACCTTCGCGCTTGATGGCAAGGCCACGATGCCAATGTTCGAGCCGCCGTTCTTCCCCAAACCCATCGCGCCTGCTGAGTTCAAGGTCGATGAGACCAAGGTGGAGCAAGGCCGAGCGCTCTTTGTTTCGAACTGCGTGTGGTGCCACGGGTCAGGCGCGGTCTCGGGCGGCGCGGCGCCCGACTTGCGCGCCTCACCGATACCTCTCAACCTAGATTCGTTGAAGGCGGTGGTCAAAGAGGGTCGGTTGCGCCCTCGGGGAATGCCCGATTTTCCTGAGTTCACCGACGATCAGCTCGAACTGCTCCAGCACTTTATCCGTAGCCAAGCAGCGAAGGGTGCACAAGAAGCCAACGCTCAGCCTGCCACCGACAAGGCCGGTGCGAAGTCGACGTCCAAGGTAAAGAAGTCGTCATAGCTCAGCTCCGCCAAGGGTTGAGCCGGCCCCGTAGCGCTTGCGATACGGCTCTGCCCTCGGCTGCAAGCCGAGGGCTCCGGGCCTAGCGCGGAAAGCAGCATGCTTGCCAGCTCGGACGGTACCCGCGAGACGCAGCTACTCTATTCGCCGAGGAGATTCGCACTGTCAGGCATCTGTCCATTGATGAACTCTGCCGGGTAACGTTGAATCCTCCCAGGAATCGAGGCCTTGACTACTTCCGCCGTCGCGGATGCTCTGCGCCTTTTGCAAGCAGCAGCATCACCAATGCAAGTGCCGAGACAAGGCTGAGCGCCACGAAAGCTGGGCCATAGCCATGGCGGTGCGCGATCCATCCGGCCAGCGCAGGACTGAGTGCCGCCCCAATCCCCTGAACGGTCATCACCGCTCCCAGGCCCGCGTTGACGTGCCCGCTCCCGCGCAGAATCGACGCGACCAATCCCGGGAGAGCTACGCCGAGCAAGCCCGCCGCGATCCCGTCCAAGATCTGCACGGGCAGCAGGGCCCAGGGCGTTGCCCAGAAGGCAGCGATCAGTCCGCGCAGCGGCAGTGCCATCGACGCTGCGGTGAGGAGAGTCCAGTAGCCGTGGCGCGCCGCATACCGACCGGCCAGGAGCGCCACGGGAATCATGACGAGTTGCGAAACGATGACCGTGAGGGCAGTGAACGCACCAGGATCGGCTTCTCCGCGCGAGACGACGGCCTGACCGAACAAGGGCAGCATCGCGGCATTTCCGAGATGGAACAGCATCATCGTTACGGCCAGCACGCGCAGGCTGCGTGACTTCGAGGCAACCTGCCATGCGAAGGGATCCGATCGGAACCCTTGACCGCCTGGGCGCTATCGGCGTCGAGGCCTCGAGCGACGTTGTGGTCGATGTGTTGGGGTTGGATTTTGCTCAGACACAGCAGCGACGCGGTCGCCATCAAGGTCATGAGCACGAAGACCGCCGGCAAGCCCCATCGGTAGCTGGCGAATCCTGCAAGGGCTGCCGCGGCGACGTTGCCGGCGTGGTTCCAGGCCTCGTTAAGGCCCAGCTGCCGCGGCAGATCCTTCGGCCCGACCAAACCCAACGTAAGTCCCATCAGCGCAGGACCGAACAACGCGCCGACGACGGCAGTGACCACCTGCGTTGTGGTAACCACGATGCCGCTGGGTGCCGCCCAAAGCGCCAGGTTACTGACGATCAGCGCGATCGTGCCGCCGGCCAGCAGCCCTCGTTTGCGACGCGATGCGTCTACCCATGCGCCCAGGGGCGTGGTGACCAACATGCCTGCGAAGCCGGCTGCGCCGAGTACATAGCCGATGTCGTCGGCACGCCAACCTAGGCCCATCAGGAAGACCCCGAGAAACGGCCCCAGCCCATCCCGCACGTCTGCCAAGAAGAAGTTCAGGCCGCCCAGCCAGCGCTGCGAGTCTTCGGGCTTGCTTGATGTCGGCATCATCGCTCGCTAGTGCAATGGGCCTTTGAAGATGAAGAACGCACCCAGCCCAATGAAGGCAAACCCCAGAAGATGATTCAGTGTCAACCGCTCGCCCAAATACCACACCGAGAAGGCCGCGAACACCGTCAGCGTGATGACTTCCTGCATCGTCTTGAGCTCTGCGGCGCTGTACACCGCGTGGCCGATGCGGTTGGCTGGTACCGCAAAGCAGTACTCGGCAAACGCGATCAGCCAGCTCACACTGATCACCAGGTACAGCGGCTGGTCGCCAAACTTGAGGTGCCCATACCAGGCAAACGTCATGAAGACGTTCGAGATCAGCAAAAGGACGACAGGGAGGATCTTTGGGGACATTGGGGACCCTTGAGGTGTCCGAACGAGCTGTGCGGTTCCGGCGCGAGCGGCCGCTTCGCGCCGGAACTGGCCTTGGAAGCGCCTTAGGGCGCGCGTTCGTACAGAGACTGCAAGGCAGACAGGCTGGTGCCCATGCTCACGGCCTCGAGCGAGGTGCCGATCGCATTGCGCGTGCCCAGACCGGAAGCCGCGAACGGCGCCCCCGGCTGGACCGACAACCGCAAGGTCTCGGGCGGGAAGCGCACGATGCTGCCGTCGGCAAGGATGACGCCGTTGGCTTCGCCGCGCGGCCCCGTCAGCACGGCCTCGACACGGCTTTCGACCTTCTGGGGCTGCAGCTGTTGCGCGCGCAGATGCATCGGCAACGGGCGGCCTTCGGTCAGCGTCGGCGGCTGGTCGTACACGGTCTGTCCGGTGGCCGTATTGACGACGGCATCCGCCTTGGCGGCGCCGCGGCCTTGCATACGGCCAATGATGCGCACGGTGTCGCCCGGCTTGACCGCTGCGGTCAGTGCCCCGGACATGTGCGGAGGGAAACTGACGAGCGTGCCGTCAGCAAGCCGCAGTCCGTCGACCTCACCGTAGGGGTTGATCAGCAGCCTCTGAACCCGCCCTTCGGCTATGGCCTGAGCGGCCAGGCCAAGCCCGGGCGATTGCATTGGCGGCGGCGGCTCCGCACCTGGCCGAGGCGGTACGGCTTGCGCCGTCGCGGCGCTCAGCCCTGCGGCGATGGCGAGGATAGAAAGAACTCGTCTGGACATCTGAGACTCCTGGGGTGACGTGAAACACGCCTCCTCAGCGCGCACGGCTTGTGCCACCAGGAAATCTCAAGGAAATCAACAGCTTATTGGGTCAACGGCGAGCGAAGTGTCCGCATCATTGACAGTGCCTGTCACAGGATCGGACAGCCTCACTCGATGCCGTGTTCGGTGAGCTTGCGATAGAGCTGCTGGCGAGATAGCCCGAGACGTCGGGCTGCTTCGGCGCGGTTGCCGGCGGTCTCCGCCAATGCATGTCGGATCATCTGGCGCTCAACCTGGGCGATGGCGGGCGCCAAGCTGCCGTTCCAGTCGATCTCGAGTTCTGGGGAAGCCACACCGGCCGTCAGCAGCCCCAGGTGCTCGGGCTCGATCGCCGAGCCGTGGCACAGGAGCGCGGCGCGTTCCATGGCGTTGCGAAGTTCTCGTACGTTGCCGGGCCAAGGGTGCGCCAGGAGGCGCTGCGCCGCCGCCGCAGTCAAGCGCTTGGGCGCGCCCTTGCCTGCCCGTCGCAGGAAATGCTCGGCCAGCAGGAGGACGTCGCCTACGCGCTCGCGCAGCGGTGGCAACTGGAGGGGCACCACCTGCAGCCGGTACCAGAGGTCCTCGCGGAACCGACCTTCGCTCACAGCCGTGGGCAGGTTTCGATGTGTTGCAGCCAGGATGCGCACGTCCACACGCGACACGCGCGTGCCGCCGACAGGCGTGATCTCGCGCTCTTGCAGAACGCGCAGGATCTTGGCCTGCGTCGGCAGCGGCATGTCACCGATCTCGTCGAGGAACAGCGTGCCACCGTCGGCTTCCCGAAAGCGCCCGACCCGGTCGCTGGTGGCGCCCGTGAAGGCGCCCTTCACGTGCCCGAACAGTTCGCTCTCCATCAGGTCCGAAGGAATGGCCGCGCAGTTCACCGCGACGAACGGCCGTCCGGCACGGGTGCTGTTGCCGTGCAGCGCCCGGGCGACCAGCTCCTTCCCAGTACCCGTCTCCCCGAGGATCAGCACCGTGGCATCGCTGCCGGCGATCATGCCGATCCGCTTGAAGACTTCGCGCATGGCTTCGCTGCTGCTGACCAGTTCAGTCTCTTCTGCCGACGAAGCATCCGTTGCAGACGGCACCGCTGTCGCATCGGCGGCGCGTGCGTCGCTGCTCTGCAGCGCCCGTTCCAAGGTCTGCATGAGCGCTGCCCGGGCTACCGGCTTGGTGAGATGGTCGAAGGCCCCCAGACGCATCGCCTCGATCGTGTTGGCGCCACTCGCATAGGCGGTGAGCATGATGCAGGGGACGGGCGCGAGGCGTGCCGCCTTGCGCAGGAACGTCAGGCCATCGTCTCCGGGCATGCGCAGGTCCACGATCGCGACGTCGACGGCTTCGGTGCGAAGCCGATGCAGCCCCGCGTCGACGGTGCCCGCCTGGAGGGCCGTATGGCCGAGGTCGAGCACCGTCTCGGAGAGGCTGTCTCGAAACGCCGCATCGTCGTCAACGATCAGGATGTGGGCCATGGGAACTCCATCTCGATGCGCGCGCCCTGCGCCGTCTCGGCAAGAGTCACCCGGCCACCGTGGGCCTGCACGATCTCCCGCACCAGTGCAAGACCCAGGCCCGACCCGCCGCTGCGGCCAGTGGCGAAGGGTTCGAACAGCGTATCGCGCAACTCGACGGGCACGCCGGCGCCATCGTCAGCCACCCACAGCAACAGCCGGCCCGGGCTCGCGCGCCGCGCCCCCAACTCGATCGACCCGCCTTCCCTTGTGTGAGCCAGTGCGTTCAGCAGCAGGTTGTCGAACGCCCTGGCCAGTTGGGTCGGGTCGAACCACGCCGAACTCGAGGCAGCCTCGGTGAGATCGGAATCCACCGACCGCGCGAGCCGCACACCGGCACGCTGAGCCGCAATCGCGTGGACTTGGATCTGCTCGTCCAGGAACGCGACCAAATCGACGGACTGGCGGTCCACCCGCAGAGGCTGCGTCAGGGCCAACAAACTGGAGACCAGCGACTCCAGTCGCTGTGTCTGCGACAGCACCGACTCCATGGCGCCCGCGATACGCGCTTCCCGGACGTCAGCGCCAGCGGCCATCGCGTTCTCCACTTTCATGCGCATCGTTCCAAGTGGGTTGCGAATCTCGTGAGCAAGGCCGGCCGACATGCGTCCGAGTGCCGCCAGCCGTTCGGCCTGCGCCAACTGCGCTTGCAGTTGTGCGGACTGCTGTCGCCAGCGCGCGAGCATGCGGCCCAAACAGACACCGGAAAGCACGACCATGCACAGCAGCAGGCTCAGAGTGAGTATCAGCGGGTTGACCACGTCCGCACTGATCAGTGTCACCCGCGTCAGAGTCCAAGCCGCCAGGACGTGCGGCGGTGAATCGATCGGACAGGCCGAGAAGACCACGGCCTCGCGCAGTCCGGGACGAATGTCAGTCACCAGACCGTTCGTCTGCAGAGCGCGCTGCGCTGTGGCGACGATGCGTTCGAGCTCAGCGCTGGGAGGATCGCGCTTGATGCCGGTTCCGTCGTAGGTGGGGAAGGCATACGCCACAACGCCTGCATCGGTCTGCCAGAAGCCACCTTCCATGCCCGGGCGGTCACGCAGCACGAGATCAAGGATTGCCTGTGCGCCAGGCAGCTTCTGCGAACTGGGGCTCACCGAGGAATCTCCCGGTGCCCCCATGTGAAGTCGTGCTGCGCCGGCGCGCAGCGCCTCGCAACTCACCGAGGCTTGTCCACGCGCGCGCGCGAGTTGAGGCCCGGCACTCTGCTGGACGAGAAGGATGAGCAGCGCAACGAGCACCATTGCCACGGCTGCAATGGAGAGCCAGAGGACCAGCAGATCCTTGCGGATGGAATCCTGCAATGTCAGGGTGGTTCTCCGGGTGCAGTTGGCAGAGACGAAGCGCCTCAGCATACGACGGCGATGCTACGGGTTGGCGAGCGGACGCATCCCGGCCCTTCCGGATGGCGCCCGATCTGGCCACTCGGACCGGCCTTGCGATCGACACTGCTCAACCTGCTCACGCTGCTCGACACGCGTGTGAAGCCACCTGTTTGAGTATCCATCGCGTCGAACTTGGCGTTGAGCTGACTTTTCGTACTAGATTCTGGTCCCGACCGACGACAAGGGGACCGAACGACGATGGCTTCCACAGCACACTCGATGGACGCAGGGAGATCGATTCGAACGACTGCGACCGTTCTCGTCCTGTTCGCCAGCGGGGTCGCGAACGCGCTCACGGAGGCCGACTGCGATGGCATGCATCGGCTGGTTGACCACACGTTTCGCGATCTAGCCCAACTGACGGGGGACGTGCTTGAGCGCTCCCCGGGGCAGGTGGCGATCCACCGCGTATCGGGTTCGACGCTGCCGTTTGAGCAATGCAAGATCCTCCGCTTCGAAGGCGATTCAGCGCTTCGAGTCTTGGAGTGCGACATCGCTGGCCAGAGCGGCATCGACCGCATCGATGGGCTGCAATCGGACGTGACGCTCGCGATCACGACGAAGACCATGCAATCGATTGCTGACGACTACGCGGCATGCTTCTTCAAGCGCTGGACTCGATCGGAAGATTCGACGACACGGCGAGGTCGTGTTCGGTCATCCTGGACTTGGGCACTGACGCTCGATTCTCAGCCGGCGTACCGCGGTATCGCCTCGCTCGTCGTCGAGCAGAGCAAGGTCGGCCAACCCATCGGCATCCCCGCCATCACGTTCAACTTTTACCGAGTGGAGCATTCGGCGAAGAACTAGCGCCGCCGATCGGCATTTGCCGGTCGCCACGAACACAAGCCATACCGGCGATGACCGTGGTGAAAGATGCGGGCGTGACTGCGCTGCCTAATGCGACCATCGACTAAGAGACGGCTACACCAGTTGGATCAACCGCCCAGGCATCGCCTCCCGAGCCGCAGTTCGTCTCGGTGGGTCTTACGTGGCTTGAGCACTCGATCTGCGGACAAGAAAGCGACGCTAGTCGCTGCCGAGCCCCTTCTCATCGCCTGGCTGCCGCATCGCCTCATCGTCGATCTCGCGAACGACGATCGCGGTCGGTGGCCGTGGATGCACCCCCGCCCAGCAAGCTGCCACGGCGGCTTCGACGGCCTCGTGCCACACCGCCGTCAGTTCGGCTTTCTCGGCCGACGCGCTCGGCGCCTCCTCGCTCTCAGCATAGGCCGCGCGCTCCGCGAGGCGTGGATGGACGGCCTCCCTTTCGAAGACGGCCCAGCATGCAGCAACAGCTCGGGCCCGCTGCAGCTGCGATGCACCCGTCGTGTCGATGTCGATCACCCAGGTCATGGCTGCAGCCCTAGCGTTCGTTGTACCGGTGACGATGGCGTGGCGAGCGGATCTCGGTAGGACGTTCCGTGCTGCCACATTAAAGCGTGTTCAGGCTCGACTGGAAGGCTCATGACTTGGTCGCGAGGCGTACATGTGGGCCTCTAGCGGATTGCGATGAGATTCAGTGCAGGACCTCGACTTGCCGTCGCTCGATCCAGTGCGTCCCTGGTCCGTGGATCTCGTTCGCGGCGTAGACAATTCCTTCAAACTGCTCGAGCAGCTCAGGGGTGGACGGCCACCATGCGTTGAGCATCTTTGGGAAGTGGACTGAGTGACGCACGTTACGCCGCCACAGGATGCGGATCTGATACATCGTGAGGCTGCAGGGGCAAACCGTATGCCTGCCCTATCTCGGCCCCAACATCCGCGCTTCGATGTACCTCGATCGATGCATGTGCCGGCGGGATCCTCGGAAGGACCGGCCTGCCGCGTTTTGATATAACCCAAGAGCAAAATTTTGGTATAGAGTGCTCGCACGGTTCCTTGATCCCCCCGTCATGCGACGGGCAGATCAGTGAGGTAGCTCCTCACGCGTCTTCACTGCCCGCATGGTCGGAGGTGAGACGCCAACCGAGCGCATCCGCCATGTGGCGATGCCTGCCCGTCATGTGATGGGCAGATTGGTGAGGTCGCACCTCGCACGTCTTCACCTGTCGCATGGGCGGAGGTGGGACGACAACCGAACTCAACAGCTATGTGGTTGACGGTCGCTCATCATGTGATGGGCAGATCAGCGAGCTAGCTTCTCGCGCGTCTTCACCGGTCGCATGGGCGAAGGTGGGACGACAACCGGGCGCATCCGCCATGCGGTTGATGCACGTGTGTCGTACTAACTTTTTTGGGGAAATCCCATGACGACGGAACCAATCCGCGCGCCCGCAGTGGCCGCAACCTTTCAAATGATGCCGGTCGCCTCGCTGCGGCCCTACGAGCGCAACGCTCGCAAGCACTCGAAGAAGCAGATCCGCCTGATCGCTCGCTCGATCGAAGAGTTCGGCTTCACCAACCCTCTGCTGATCGACCGCGACGGCATGGTCGTGGCCGGCCACGGGCGCCTCGAGGCCGCTAAGGTCCTCGGTCTGACCGAGGTGCCCACCGTGCGGCTCGATCACTTCACCCCCGAGCAGATCCGGGCCTACGTGATCGCCGACAACCGCCTGGCCGAGCAGTCCGGTTGGGACACCCAGCTCCTCACGATGGAGCTTGGGGAGCTGGCGAAGCTGGGGGGCAACTTCGACATCCGCCTCACCGGCTTCGACACCCCTGCGATCGACGCCCTGCTCTGCCCGATGCAGGCCGATGACGACGAGCCGCTCGAGCCGGACGTGAAGGCGCCACCCGTCTCGCGCGTCGGGGACCTGTGGCAGCTCGGGCGGCATCGGCTGCTGTGCGGCGACGCCACCGATCCACGGGCCTACGGCCGCCTGCTGGGCGACCAGCCCGCGCAGATGGTCTTCACCGACCCGCCCTACAACGTGCCGATCGCCGGGAACGTGACCTCCGGGGATCGCCACGGGGAGTTCGTGATGGCCTCCGGGGAGATGAGCCCGCAGGAGTTCACGTCCTTCTTGAACGCGGTCTTCATGCTGCTGGTGGCGAACTCGGTCGACGGATCCATCCACTTCCTGTGTATCGATTGGCGGCACCTGCGTGAGCTGATGGACGCGGCCACAGTGTCGTACACGGAGCTGAAGAACCTGTGCGTCTGGAACAAGGCCAACGCGGGGATGGGGTCCTTGTATCGCTCCAAGCACGAGCTGATCTTCGTCTACAAGGCCGGCCGCGGGGCGCACATCAACAACATCGAGCTGGGCAGGCACGGGCGCAACCGCAGCAACGTCTGGCCCTACGCCGGCGTCACCACCCCGTCCAAAGGCCGCTCGCAGCGCCTGGCCATGCACCCGACGGTGAAACCGACGGCGATGATCGCCGACGCCATCCTCGACTGTTCCCACCGTGACGGGCTGGTGCTCGATCCCTTCGGGGGCTCGGGCTCGACCCTGCTCGCGGCCGAGCGCACCGGCCGGCGGGCGGCGCTGATGGAGCTGGATCCGCGCTATGTGGATGTGACGGTGCAGCGCTATCTACGGAGCGGCGGCCAGGCGGTCTTGCTGGAGGACGTGGAAGGCGAGAGCAGCGCGGTCGCCGGGTGCTCGTGGGCCGAGGTGGTGACCCAGCGTCGGGAGGATGGCGATGAGCAGTGACAAAGGTCCCAACGACCCCGACTATCCGGTCGGCTACGGCAAGCCGCCGCAGGCGTCGCGTTTTGTGAAGGGCCAGTCGGGGAATCCGAAGGGACGGCCGCGCAAGCCCAAGCCAGCGGATCTGACGGTCATCGAGCGGGTCGCAAACGAGGTGTGCGGCTCGATCACGCTCCGCGGCAAGAAGCGCCCGCTCACGCTCGAAGAGGGCCTCCTGCGGAAAGCGATCGCTGCTGCAGTCCAAGGAGACGTGAAGGCCGCCGCCCTCTTACACGACGAGGAGATGAAGCAAAGCCGCAACGAGATCCAGCGCCGGACCGGCTCGGCCAACCCCAAGCCGCAGCCTGAGCTGGGCGTCGTCCTCATCCCCTATCTTCCAGAGGAGATGTGGGAGATCTTGGCGCCGATCCAGCAACGAAAACTGATGGAGGCCACCCTGTCCGACTTGGCCTGGAGAGAAGCACGTGAAGCGCAAGAAGCCGCCGACGCCCGATGAGCCGAACCTGGTGACTCGCCTCTTGGACGAAAAGGTGCGAGACGCACACCCCGATGTCGCTCAAGGCGACATGACCAACCGCGAGCTGATCTACCGAAGGCTGGCGCGCGCCGCGGCGGCGGGCGACAAGCAGGCCAAGAAGCTCTTCTTGCGCATGCGGCGTGAATCGCCGGAAGTCGCCGAGAAGCTCCGTGTGGCCCGCACGTATGCGCAACCCGGCAGCAGCGAATCGGGCGTCATCCAGGTACCTTACATGGCTGGCTTCGTGAACTGCCCCTACCACCTGGCCCTCGCTGAGGCAGCAAAGGCCCGCAAAGAGGGACGCCCCTACCGCTTCGACCCCCTCGACCCCTCCCAGCCGAACGCTTGTTCAGACGCGTGTCCGGACCCGACCGACCCCGGCCTGCTGCCGCTGCCCGATCTGGACGAACCCCCGCCCCTCATCCACTGACCTGCTGCACCGTGACCGAGAGCTTGTACTCGTAGAGCGTCACGTCGGGGAGCGCGCGGCAGGCCAGCCGCAGGTCTTCGCTGATGTCCTTGGCGACGATCATGCCGCGCACCTTCTGTGGCCCGTCGACGTGGTGCTCCTTGATCCAGTTGACGTAGCGCAGCAGCTGTCCGACGACGCGGTCGTAGCCCTTGGAGACCTTGAGCTCGATGACGGCGTAGTCGCCGTGCTGGTCGACGGCCAGGATGTCGATGAAGCGCCCGCCGGCCGGGAATTCGACGCCGGTGATGCCTTCGTCCGTGTAGGGGCGCAGCCCCGGCTCCAGGGCGTGGAGGTTGCGCACCAGGTAGTCGCGCAGGTCGTGCTCGTAGGCGAACTCCTGGGAGAGTGCCGCAGCAGTGTTTTCGGCCACGGTGGGTTCGGCGTCATCGGACTGGGCGGTCAGCGAGCTGATCGGGATGGGGTCCCTGCCCGGCTCGTACAGGCGGAAGTGGCTGCTGTCGATCTTGAAGAAGAGGTCGTCGCTGCCGTCGTCGCGGGCGGCGTATTGCAGCCGGGTGCGCACGTTGGTGGACAGGCGGATCAGGTGGGCGGTGACGGTGCCCTCCTTGACGTTGGGGTAGTGCTCGGCAAACCACTGGACCGCGCGCTCGCGGGAGAAGGCTTGGCCGGGCTGCAGGGCGAAGGCTGCCGCCATGTCGTGCATCAGCAGGCGAACGGGTTTGTCGTTGAGGGCGGGCATGGGGGTGTCAGGTGGGGTTAACAGGCCTCGGCGCTCAGCCCAGGCAGGCCTTGAGGCGGTCGGCGAGGCGCTCGAGCGCGGTGTAGACGCCGGGTGCGCGGGCGCCGGCCCAGGTGCCGACGGGGCCAAAGCCTTCGTTGGCCAGCCCGCCGGTGTTCTGCTGGGCGCGCTCGATCTGCGAGAAGACCAGGGTGAGACCCTGTGGGCCGGTGGCCGCCTTGAGGTCAAAGCGGACCAGGTCGACGACCAGGCCGGCGGACGAATCGGTGCGGGTCAGGCCGCTGGCGACCAGGGTGGTGGTGCCTTCGTCGATGTACTTGAAGACCGGGCCGCCGATCACGGTCTGGCTACGGTTGACCTGGTAGTAGGTGCCGGTGGCCGCGCCGACGAAGGAGCCGGCGGTGTCGCTCAGCTGGGCGCCTTGCTGGTGGACGTGCTCGGCGATGCAGAGCTTGAGCTGGGAGAAGCTGCGCGGCTGGGGCGGCACGTACGAGAAGTCGACGCGCTCAATGTAGGTGCCGCCGGAGGAGCCGGTCACGGTGTGGACGCGGTCGGGGAGCTGGACGGGGGTGGCGCAGGCGGTCAAGGCCGCCACGAGGGCCACGGTGAGGCCGCGGCGTGAAACACGTTCAGCGCGTCGGCGCCCTTTCATCTCGGCCATCTTTGGTATCCCTCCTTAGGTGCTTTGGACAGTGCGACCACTGTGGCGAACACCCGGGCGGTAGTCCAATGACGAGCCCGGCATCTCGCGCTGACAGTGCGCTTCACGCGACGATCACCAGCAAAGACGGGGTTCCCGAGCTTGAAACGTTCGTCGATTTGCTGTCAGTTGACACGTGTCTTTAGTGTACACAGCACCAACACTCCGGCGCCATGCGCCCGAGTCGTAACCAAGCCCTCATTGACGCCCTCGGGGTCGAGGTCAAGGTTCGCCGACAAGAGTTGGCCTTCACGCAAGAGGATCTGGCAGGCCGCTGCGACCTCGACCGGCCGTTCATCTCGTTGATCGAGGTCGGGAAGAAGCAGCCGAGCCTTAGCGTGCTGCACCGAATCGCCTCCGCCTTGGATCTCAAGTTCGGCGAGTTCTGCGATCGGATCGATGCGCGCTACCGCAAAGCGCTCAAGAGCAGCGAGCGAATTCGTCGCAGCCAGCCGTGACGGCGCGGCTCGCGCGGTGAACTAGCCGTTTAGGCTGTCGTTCAGTAGGCCATCTCTGCCTGCAGCCTTGCCTTTTTCTTATGTCAACATATCCTTTGCTTCCATTGGCATCAAAGGACTCTCTATGACAACACTCAGTCAACTGCAAAAGCAGATCGCCAAGCTCGAAGCTCAAGCGAGCCAGATCAAGAAGAAGGAAGTTGATTCGGTGATCGCGAAGATCAAAGAGGCGATCACCGTTTACGGCTTGACCGCTGCGGATCTCGGTTTGAGCGCAAGGGTCGCGCGCACGGCCTCCTCAACGGCTGGTCGGAAAATGACGACCAAGAAGGGCCGCAAGGCGAAGGCTGGGAAGATCAAGTTCCAGGATGGGAACGGCAATACGTGGACTGGGCACGGCCGCCGCCCACAATGGTTTATCGATGCCATCGCCTCGGGGAAATCGCCTGAGCAGCTCGCCATCTGATCCGGCGGACGCATACCGCCCCCCGCGCCAGGACCGTGGCGGAGACAACAGGATGTCAGCTTCAGACTGAAAGCGGTTCGTTGTGCTCGAGCGTGCGATGACTGCTCTTGGTGAGAGCGGACGGTCGCCGCGCTAGCGACTTGACCGTCCGCTTCTCACGGCCGCTCTGACCGATGTCGGCCAGGACCAGTCATTCAGGTGTCAGGACGGTGCATGCGATCTTGGGCGTATCGACATCGCTAAGTTGACCGAGGGAACGTCGGCGTCGCTTTGTCGGCAGCGCCAAGAACCTGTGGTTCGTTGCCGTTTTCACGCAATAACGCCAAAGATCCCACGCTAGGAGTTTGCGAGGCGCGATACTTTGAAGCCATCGATGTCCGGCAAGCCTAGATCGAGCAGAACGAGGTCGGGCGGCCGTCGCTGCATTTCCTGCCGTGCCAGCTCGCCACTGTACGCGGCGCTCAGCTCGCCCCCATCCAGGCGCAGCAACATGCACAAGGAGTCGGCTGCATCCTGCAAGTCGTCCACCACAAGGATGTGAAGGCGCTCTTTCGGACAGCCTCGGCCGGGGTGGCCTCGATAATTGGCTTTGATGCGTTGACAGCCACAGGCAGCCGAACGCTGAACGTACTGCCCTGGCCTGGCCTGGGTCAGTGCTGACACCGGTCGCAGTGCCACCGCACTACAGATCTCGGCCGGACTGATGCTTGAGCGTTCGCGGCTTGCTCCATCTGCTCGCCTGCACTACCAGCCGGGGGCGCCAAGCCCCGCCTCAACGTGAGGCTCAATGCATCCAGGCATGCGGCATGCAGTCATTCGGCAGGGGAAAGCAGCTAGCGTTACCCCGGACATTCCTCTTCATACTAGGGGACAACTACGGGTTCTTAAAGACGACGTTGATCGCCGCTCCCGCAGAACCGTTTGTTTGTGTGAGATGTCAGGGAGAGAAATTGACTTCAGAAGCTGTAGACCTCTGGGAATCTGATCCATTTTCCGATCTGCCCATTGAGCGCGGTCCAGAAGAAAATGGCGTGGGCGAGTGGGTCCCTTTCGAGAAGCACCGCTACCTTTGCCGCTACTTGAACGCGACGCGCGAGGCGCAGAAGCGCTTCAAGCAGCGCGTGCTGATTGACCCCTTCTGCGGCCCGGGCCGCATTCAGGTGAAGGGTGAAGCCATTACCCGTGACGGCGGCTCGGTGATCGCCTACCGCCAGTCGATTCTGTCGGGCTCACCTTTCACGAAGGTCCTCATCGGCGACATCGATCCGGACAGGGCGGCCGCCAACGAGCAGCGCTTGGTCGCACGAGGCGCGCCGGTTCAGAAGTTCGTCGGCCCTGCCATAGAGATGGTGGATCAAATGGCGAAGGCAGTGCCGTTCGGCGCCCTCGCTCTGGCCTACATCGACCCGTACAACCTTGAGTACCTGTCGTTCTCCATCATCGAGCGGCTGGCCAGGCTGGAGCATGTCGACTTCGCTGTCCATTTCAGCCTCATGGACCTGACCCGCAACATCGACATGGAGCTGAATCCGGCGCGCGACCGCTTCGACCATGCGCTACCCGAGTGGCGTTCGCGGGTGCCGCCTAAGATATCCAAGAAGAATCTGTCTCTGTGGTTCTTCGACGAATGGTGCAACGCCGTGAAGGCGCTGGGTTTCACGGTCAGCTCACAGATGCCGCGCATCACCGACGGCAAAGGGCGGGCGATCTACCGGCTGGTGTTCTTCTCGCGTCACCCGCTGCCGGACCGCATCTGGGGCGACATCGCTCGCAGTCAGAACCGCGAGCTTTTCTAGGTGTGATGCCTCTCGACTAGATCGGGCCGTCGCGGGCTGAGGGCAGTGCTTAGGCGCGACGGCACGGGTTTTTGCAAAATTAGTGGACGAATGTACACTAATTCAAATGGCTAGACCGAATAACGATCAGGTACATCTACGCCGCCTGCGCGATCTTTATGCGCGCGAGCGTTGTCTGCCGTCGTACGAGAACCTAGCGGCCGCGCTGGGCTTTCGGGCAAAGAACGCCGCATTCAGTCTGGTCAAGCGGCTGGCGGCTTCAGGTCACGTCGGCAAAGCGCCCGGCGGGCGCCTGGTGCCAGGCCCGGCCTTCTTCGCCCTGGATTTCAGCGACGACTCGGTGATGGCAGGCCTCGACCCCGACCAAGAAGGTTCGGGCTTTGTCCATGAGCAGAGACTGTCGGAGCTAGTCGTGTCGCGGCCATCGAGAACCATCCTGATCTCCGTGAGGGGCGAATCGATGGTGGGCGTGGGAATCCTCAGTGGCGACGTCGCTGTCGTGGAAACCGGCGTGCAAGCCATGCATGGCGACTACGTCGTGGCGGAGGTCGATGACGCCCACACGGTCAAGGAGTTCAGGCAGGCCGGCGCGAAGTTGCATCTGTTGTCGCACGGCAGCGACGGCGACAAGGCCATCGTGCCAACAAGGAGCCTGAACATCGTCGGTGTCGTCAGGGGCATCGTTCGCGCCTACAGGCCGCAGGCCAGGGTACCGACTAAGCTAGCGAAGGAAGCAGAGCAATGACAACCATCAGCAGGATCGAGTGGACCGAGCAGACGTGGAATCCGACCGTAGGTTGCACCAAGATCTCGCCTGGCTGCAAACACTGCTACGCAGAGACCATGGCG
>NZ_AZND01000072.1:0-16105 GCF_000576205.1 Methylibium sp. T29
CAGCCGGCTGGCCATGCGTCACCGGCAGCGGCGGCCTGCGCGCAGTGCGGCGTGGTCGAGTCGGTGCAGGCGGTGAAGGTCAAGGGCGAGGCCAGCGGCGTTGGCGCGGTCGCCGGCGGCGTGCTCGGTGGCGTGGTCGGCAACCAGTTCGGCGGCGGCAACGGTCGTACCGCGATGACGGTGCTCGGTGCGGTGGGCGGTGGCGTGGCCGGTCACGAGATCGAGAAGAACGTGAAGGCGAAGACGGTCTACAGCGTGCGCGTGCGCATGGACGACGGCAGCTGCGCACGCTGCAGCAGTCGCAGGCGCCGGCGGTCGGTGCGCGGGTCAAGGTCGACGGAACGACGCTGCGCGCCGCCTGAGCGCGCGCGTCGAGTCAAAGGGCCCGTTCGTTCAGCCTGCCGCCAGCACGCGGCGGTACTGGATCGCCTCGGCCACGTGGCCGACACCGATGTGCTCGGCACCGGCCAGGTCGGCGATGGTGCGCGCCACCCGCAACAGGCGGTGCTGGCCGCGGGCCGACCAACCGAGTCGCAAGGACGTGGCCTGCATGAACTGCGCCGCACCGGGCTCGATCGCCACGTGTGTGTCGATGCCGTTGCTGTCGAGGAATGCGTTGCTGCAACCCTGGCGCCGGTGCTGCCGTTCGCGCGCTCGTGCGGCACGTTCGGCGACGGCCTCGCTCGGGTCTCCGTCGGGAAGGGCCGACAGCGCCTCGGGGCCGACCGCCGGCACCTCCACCTGCAGGTCGATGCGGTCGAGCAGCGGGCCGCTGATGCGGCCCTGGTAACGAGCCACCATGTCGCTGGAGCAGCGGCAGGTTCTCAATGTGGAGCCGGCGTGGCCGCAAGGGCAGGGGTTCATCGCCGCGATCAACTGGAAGCGCGCGGGGAATTCGGCCTGGCGCGCCGCGCGCGAGATCGTGATGCGACCCGTTTCCAAGGGCTCACGCAGGGCCTCCAGCGCGGCGCGAGGAAACTCCGGCCACTCGTCGAGGAACAGCACGCCGTGATGGGCCAGCGAAATCTCGCCCGGCCGCGGTGGTGATCCGCCGCCGACCAGCGCGACCGCGGAAGCACTGTGGTGCGGGGCACGCAGCACGCGCTCGCGCCAGCGACCGGCGTCGAAGCGTCCCACCAGGCTCAGCACGGCCGCGGACTCCAGCGCCTGTTCGTCGCTCAGCGGTGGCAGCAGGCCGGCGAAGCGCTGCGCCAGCATCGACTTGCCGGCCCCTGGTGGACCGACCAGCAGCACGCTGTGCTGGCCCGCCGCGGCAACCTCGAGCGCGCGCTTGGCGGCGGCTTGCCCCTTCACGTCGCGCAACTCGCCCCACCGGGGTGCCGTCGGCGGACGCGGCCAGGGCGTGGCCGCCGACAGGGGCTGCGCTGCGTCGCCGGGCAGCAGCGCACTGACCACGTCGAGCAAGTGCTTGGCGGAGCGCACCTGCAGTCCTTCGATCAAGGCGGCCTCGCGCGCACTCGGGTCCGGCAGCACCAGCGGGCGTTCCCGGCCCTCATGTCGCGCGGCCAGCGCCATCGCCAGCGCACCCCGTACCGGCCGCAGGTCGCCGGCGAGCGACAACTCTCCGGCGAACTCCAGATCGGCCAGTCGCCCCGCATCGATCTGGCCGCTGGCGGCCAGGATGCCCAGCGCGATCGGCAGGTCGAAGCGGCCCGACTCCTTGGGCAGATCGGCTGGCGCCAGATTGACCGTGATGCGCTGGTTGTGGGGAAACGCCAGGCCGCTGTTCAGCAGTGCGGCACGGACTCGCTCACGCGCCTCCTTGACTTCGGTGTCGGCCAGACCGACGAGCGTGAAACTCGGCAGACCGTTCGCCAGATGCACCTCGACGGTGACTTCGGGGGCATCGAGCCCATCGAGAGCACGGCTGTGGACAACGGCGAGCGACATGTCCGATCGATCATGGCATCGCGCCTCCGCCACCACGAGCCCACCGAAGGGTGGTTGGCTCGCACTTTGGCACCGCAGGGGTGCCAAAAGTTGCAGACATCCCTGTTTTGGGGCGCCACCGATACAAGCGTCCCCGGTTCGGCTCGCGACTCCCTGTTATGGCGCAGTGGCACAGAACCTGCTGAGTCGTCGTTCGTGCTCTGAACCGAGACCTTGTAACCGTCCCGTCCACCCAAGGAGAACGCCATGAAGATGGTGACTGCCATTGTCAAGCCCTTCAAGCTTGACGAAGTTCGTGAGGCCTTGAGCGCTATCGGCGTTCAGGGCATCACGGTGACCGAAGTCAAAGGCTTCGGCCGCCAAAAGGGCCACACCGAGCTGTATCGCGGTGCGGAGTACGTTGTCGACTTCCTGCCCAAGGTCAAGATCGAGGCAGCCGTCGATGACGCCATCGTCGACCGCGTGATCGAAGCGATCGAAGCCTCGGCCCGCACCGGCAAGATCGGTGACGGCAAGGTCTTCGTCACCAACCTCGAGCAGGTGATCCGCATCCGCACCGGCGAAACCGGCAAGGACGCGCTCTGAGCGCTTTCAACAGGAACGAGTCAAACATGAGAAAGCTCATTGCCTCCCTCGCCACGTCGTTGGCGCTCGGCGTTGCGGTACTCGGTTTCGCCGATGTCGCGATGGCCCAGGAAGCTGCATCGGCGCCCGCCGCTGCCGCAGTCGTCGAAGCGGCCGCCGCCGCTACCCCTGCTGCCGAAGCCTCCGCGCCCGAAGCGGCGCCGGCCGCAGCCGCGCCCGTGCCCAACAAGGGCGACGTCGCGTGGATGCTGGTGTCCACGCTGCTGGTCATCATGATGTCGATCCCCGGCCTGGCGCTGTTCTACGGCGGCCTGGTGCGCAGCAAGAACATGCTGTCGGTGCTGATGCAGGTCTTCGTGGTGTTCTCGCTGATCAGCGTGCTGTGGTTCATCTACGGCTACAGCCTGGCGTTCACCGAAGGCAACGCCTACATCGGCGGCTTCGACCGGCTGTTCCTGAAGGGCGTGTTCGATCCCGCCACCGGCGCATTCGCGATGGGTGCCACCTTCAGCAAGGGCGTGGTCATCCCTGAGATCGTGTTCGTCGCCTTCCAGGCCACGTTCGCGGCGATCACCTGCGGCCTGATCGTCGGCGCCTTCGCCGAGCGCATCAAGTTCAGCGCGGTGCTGCTGTTCGTCACGCTGTGGTTCACCTTCAGCTACACGCCGATCGCCCACATGGTGTGGTACTGGATGGGTCCGGACGCCTACACCGGCAAGGAAGTGGTTGATGCCATGAATGGCAAGGCCGGCCAGATCTGGCAGTGGGGTGCGCTGGACTTCGCTGGCGGCACTGTGGTGCACATCAACGCCGCCGTCGCGGGTCTGGTGGGTGCCTACATGGTCGGCAAGCGCATCGGCTACGGCAAGGAAGCCTTCACGCCGCACTCGCTGACGCTGACGATGGTCGGTGCCTCGCTGCTGTGGGTGGGCTGGTTCGGCTTCAACGCGGGCTCCGCGCTGGAAGCCGGCAACAGCGCCGCGCTGGCCTTCCTGAACACCTTCTCGGCCACGGCCTGTGCCGTGCTGGCCTGGTGCGTCGGTGAGTCGCTGTTCAAGGGCAAGGCCTCGATGCTGGGTGCGGCGTCGGGTGCGGTGGCCGGCCTGGTGGCCATCACGCCGGCCGCCGGCAACGTCGGCATCGTCGGCGCCATGGTGATCGGCCTCGTCGCCGGCTTCGCCTGCCTGTGGGGTGTCAGCGGCCTGAAGAAGCTGCTCGGCGCGGACGATTCGCTCGACGTGTTCGGCGTCCATGGCGTCGGCGGCATCGTCGGTGCGCTGCTGACCGGCGTGTTCAACTCGCCGGCCCTGGGCGGCCCGGGCTACGTGACCGACTGGGTCACCGCCAGCGTCATCTCGGCGGCCGACTACTCGATCGCCTCGCAGGTGTGGATCCAGGCCAAGGCCGTGCTGCTGACCATCGTCTGGTCGGGCGTGGTCTCGGTGGTGGCCTACAAGATCACCGACCTGGTGATCGGCCTGCGCGTTAGCGAGGATGCCGAGCGCGAAGGCCTCGACATCACCTCGCACGGCGAGACCGCGTACCACAAGTGATCTCTCCGTGAGTTGCCCCGTGCCGGCCCACGCCGGCCGGGGCTTGCAGCCAGGCCGCCTTCGGGCGGCCTTTTTTATGGCCGGACTTGCAAGCAGCGCGCGAACCGCCACCTGCCTAGAATCCCGTTTCCGGTTACGCCAAAGGCTTGCTCCATGGTCCCCCACCTCATTACCGCCCTGAACGGACCGATCAACGAGCTGGAGCAGCGCATCCTCGAGTCCATGCCGGCGATCGAGCGCTGGTTCCGTCTCGAGTGGATGGAGCACACGCCGCCGTTCTACAGCTCCGTGGACGTGCGCAACGCCGGCTTCAAGCTGGCGCCGGTCGACACCAACCTCTACCCCGGCGGTTTCAACAACCTCACGCCCGAGATGCTGCCGCTGGCGGTGCAGGCGGCGATGGCGGCGATCGAGAAGATCTGCCCCGAGGCGAAGAACCTCCTTCTGATCCCCGAGAAGCACACCCGCAACACCTTCTACCTGATGAACGTGCAGCGTCTGGTGCAGATCTTCGGTGCTGCCGGCCTGAACGTGCGGCTGGGGACGCTGGACGACAGCATCACCGAGCCGACGCGCCTGGCGCTGCCCGACGGCTCCGAACTGACGCTCGAGCCGCTGCTGCGCAGCAAGCGCCGCCTGGGGCTGAAGGATTTCGACCCCTGCACCATCCTGCTCAACAATGACCTGTCCGCGGGCATTCCGAAGGTGCTCGAAGGCCTTCACGAGCAATACCTGCTGCCACCGCTGCATGCAGGCTGGGCGGTGCGGCGCAAGAGCCAGCATTTCCAGGCCTACGAGGAAGTGGCCAAGAAGTTCGCCAAGCTGCTGGGCATGGACCCGTGGCTGATCAACCCGATGTTCGCCAAGTGCGGCAAGGTCAACTTCCAGGACGGCACCGGCCAGGAGTGCGTGCAGAGCCATGCCGACGCGCTGCTCGGCAAGATCCGCCGCAAGTACAAGGAGTACGGCATCCAGGAGAAGCCGTTCGTCATCGTCAAGGCCGATGCCGGCACCTACGGCATGGGCATCATGACGGTGCGCGACGCCAAGGACCTGGACGAGCTCAACCGCAAGGCGCGCAACAAGATGAGCGTCATCAAGGACGGCCAGGAGGTCTCCGAGGTGATCATCCAGGAGGGCGTGCCGACCTACGAACGCATGAACGACGCCGTGGCCGAGCCGGTGGTCTACATGATCGACCGCTACGTGGTCGGCGGCTTCTACCGCGTGCACGCCGAGCGGGGCATCGACGAGAACCTCAATTCGCCGGGGGCGAGCTTCGTGCCGCTGGCCTTCGCCGAAAGCCACCATCTGCCGCGGCCGGGCGAGAAGCCCGGTGCCAGCGCTCCGAACCGCTTCTACATGTACGGCGTGATCGGACGGCTGGCGATGCTGGGCGCCAGCTACGAACTCGAAGCGACCGACCCCGACGCCGAGGTCTACGAGTAGCGCGCGCCGGCTTCGCGCCGAGGCGGCATCGCGTTGCTGCGCTGCAACAACCCAAAGCGGATCCGCCCTGGGACGCAGCGCAGAATGGGGGCCCTCGCCGACCCCGCGCCCATTTCGTGCACTCTCGATCCTCCGATCCACCGACCGGCTCCAAGCTGGCGGCCCTGACCCTCGGCGCCGTCGGCGTCGTTTACGGCGACATCGGGACCAGTCCGCTGTATGCGTTGAAGGAGGTCTTCGCGCACGGGCGCATCGACATCACGCCGGACAACATCTACGGCATCCTGTCGCTGGTGGTGTGGACGCTGACGGTCATCGTCTCGCTCAAGTACGTGCTGCTGATCCTGCGCGCCGACAACAACGGCGAAGGCGGCCTGATCGCGATGCTGGCGCTGGCCTCCACGGCCGTGAAGGAGCGGCCCGCGCTGCGCCGGAGATTGCTGATCCTCGGTGTGTTCGGCACGGCGATCTTCTTCGGCGATGGCGTGATCACGCCCGCCATCTCGGTGCTGTCGGCGGTGGAAGGTCTGGAGGTCGCCGCGCCCGGGCTGCACCGCTACGTGGTGCCGGTGACGCTGGTGGTCCTGACGCTGCTGTTCGCCGCGCAGCGCTTCGGCACCGGCGGCATCGGCAAGTTCTTCGGGCCGGTGACGGCCGTGTGGTTCATCGTGCTGGCGCTGCTCGGCGTGGTGCACATCGTCGAGAACCCGGCCGTGCTGGCCGCGCTGAGCCCGCACTACGCTCTCGCCTTCATGTGGCAGCACCCCGGCACGGCCTTCGTGTCGCTCGGCGCCGTGGTGCTGTGTGTGACCGGGGCCGAGGCCTTGTATGCAGACATGGGTCACTTCGGCAAGCGGCCGATCCGCCTCGCGTGGTTCAGCCTCGTGATGCCGGCGCTGATGATCAACTACTTCGGCCAGGGCGCGATGCTGCTGCAGCGGCCGGAGACGGTGAAGAATCCGTTCTACGAGATGGCCCCCGAGTGGGCGCTCTACCCTCTGATCGTGCTGGCCACGCTGGCGACGGTGATCGCCTCGCAGGCGCTGATCACGGCCGCGTTCTCGGTCACCAAACAGGCGATCCAGCTCGGCTACTTCCCGCGCCTGCGGGTCACCCACACCTCGGTCAAGGAGACCGGACAGATCTACGTGCCGTTCGTGAACTGGGGGCTTTACACCTGCATCGTGCTGGCGGTCGTGACCTTCGGCTCCAGCAGCAAGCTGGCCTCGGCCTACGGCATCGCGGTGACCACCGACATGCTGATCACCACGACGATGACCTTCTTCGTGATCCGCTACAGCTGGAAATACCCATGGGCGCTGTGCGTCGCTGCGACCGGCTTCTTCTTTCTGGTCGATGCGATGTTCTTCGCGGCCAACGCGATCAAGATCCTCGACGGGGGCTGGTTCCCGCTGGCCATCGGGGCGGCCATGTTCACGCTGATGATGACCTGGAAACAGGGGCGCCGGCTGATGAGCGAGCGCCTGCGCGAGGAGGCGATCGACCTGAAGAGCTTCCTGGAGTCGGTGTTCATCAGCCGCCGACGCGGGTTCAGGGCACGGCGGTGTTCCTGGCGGCCGAGCAGGGCAGCACGCCGAACGCGCTGCTGCACAACCTCAAGCACAACAAGGTGCTGCACGAGCAGAACCTGTTCGTCACCGTCAGGCACCACGAGGTGCCGTGGATCCCGTTCAGCAAGCGCTGCGAGATCGAGTCGCTGGGCCACTGCTGCTGGCAGGTGACGCTGAATTTCGGCTTCAAGAACGAACCCGACGTGCCCGAGGCGCTGGCGCTGCTGCGGGGCCGTGGCGTGCAGCTCGACGACATGGAGACCAGCTATTTCCTGTCGCGCGACATCGTCATTCCGACCATCGGCAAGGGCATGGCCATCTGGCGCGAGAAGCTGTTCTGCAGCATGCACCGCAACGCGGCGGCGGCGGCTGACTTCCTGAACCTGCCGACCAACCGCGTCGTGGAGCTGGGCTCGAAGGTCGAGATCTGAGCGGGCCGCGTTACTGCAGCCGCGTCGGCGCGCCGACCAGCTGCACCACCACCAGCCGCACGTTCTTCTGCAGCGCCGAGATCGCCTGCCGGTCGCCCGACAGGTGCTTCAGCAGGCACTGCTGGAACAGGCCGTCGAAGGTCGCGTAGATCACGCTGGCCGGCAGGCGCAGCGGCTCGCCGGCCAGTTCGGCGAAGCGCGACATCACGCGCCACATCATCTTCTCGAGGCTCTTGTCGATCTCTGCCACGTCGGTGCGAAAGCCCTCGTCGAACAGCGATTGCGCGCGCAGGTCGTACCACAGGCGGTGCAGCGGCGCCTCGCGGCGCACCGTCTCGCCGAGGACGGCCAGGAAGCCCGTCATCAGCTCGTCGAAGCTGGTGGCCTCCGCCGTCACCTGGTCGTAGCGCACGACGCAGCGCGCCTTGTACTGGCGCATGCTGCACAGGATCAGGTCGAGCTTGTCCTTGAAGTAGTAGTGCAGCACGCCGTGCGAGAACTCGGACTTCTGCGCGATCTCGCGCAGGCTGGTGCGCGCATAGCCCAGTTCGGCCAGGGCCTGCAGCGCAGCCGCGCCGAGCTCGGCACGGCGCTCGGCGAACTTGTCGACTCGGGGGGCGGCGGCGCGGGTCATGGATCGGTACGGAACGGTCGCGGATGCTGTCCAAGATAGCACAGCGCAAGCCCTGGCCAGTCTGCGGCGCGGAGAATCTGGACGACTGTCCAAAAAATACTTGACGCTTGTCAAGGCCACTCCTAGCATGCATCGAACGGTCGGCCTCCACGACCGACGAGGAGACAGCATGAGCAACAAGAAGCCCGTCGTCGTCTACGGCGCCTCCGGCTACACCGGCCGCCTGATCTGCGAGTACCTTCGCGAGTACGGCATCCCGTTCATCGCCGCGGGTCGCAGCGCGGACAAGCTGCAGACGGCGATGCAGTCCAACGTGCCGGGCATCGAGACCGCGAGCTACGAGATCGCCGAGGTGCCGCACAGCGTTGCGGCGCTGACCGAGCTGTTCCGCGGCGCGTCGGTGGTGCTGAACACCGTCGGACCGTTCGCGAAGTTCGGCCCGGAGGTCGTCGAGGCCTGCCTGGCCGCCCGCTGTCACTACACCGACACCACCGGCGAGCAGGACTGGCTGATCACGCTCGACGAACAGTACGGCGCCCAGTTCGCCGCCGCCGGCCTGCTGCTGTCGCCCGGCCTGGCGCACATGTACACCACCGGCGAGATCGCCGCGCAGCTGTGCCTCGAGACGCCGGGGCTCGACACGCTCGACATCGCCGTGTTCTGGGGCGGCAGCCCGACGATCGCGTCGACGCAGACCATCCTGGTCAATGCTGCGACGTCCAAGGCCTACTACCTCGACCAGAACAGGTACGTCGAGTGGCAGCCCGACGCGGGTCTCTACAACGTGACCATCCCGGGCCAGCACGAGGCCGCGCTGGCGCTGCCCTGGGGCGGCACCTCGCATCCGGTGTGGTTCAAGCGCGACCCGCGTGTGGCCACCGTCAAGGTGCTGGGCGGCGTGTTCAACAAGCCGCTGATGCAGGGCGTGCCGCTGATCGTCGCGGCGGCGCTGAAGGCGACCGAGGGCATGAACCCCGAGGAGCGCTACGCCGCGCTGGCCCAGACGGCTGCCGGCGTGATGAATACCATGCCACCACGCGAGAACCCGCGTCTCAACAAGTCGGTCGACTCGGTCCACGCGTCCGGCCCGCTGGTGCGCGCGCACTGCGTGATCTTCGGCAACTGCAACTACAAGCAGACCGGGTTGCTGCAGGCGTTTGCGGCGGCCTCGCTGCTGCAGCAGGCGCCCCGGCGCGTCGGCTTCGCCTCCGGCTGCCAGGCCTTCGGACATCACGAACTGCTCGGCGCCCTGCGCAGCTTCGGCCTGGTGCAGGCGCCGATCCTGACCGTCCACCGCTAGGCCGCGCGATGCGACTGGTCGACTACCTCGACAAGGGCGCCCAGCTCAGCGCTGACGCGCCCTGCCTGACCATGGGCGACGCCGACCTGAGCTACGCCGACGTGCAGCGCATCAGCCACCGCGTCGCCCGCGGCCTGCAACGCTCGGGCATCGCACCGGGCGACAAGGTCGCGGTGCTGTCGAGCAACCACGCGCTGGCCTTCGCCTGCGTGTTCGGCATCTCGCGCGCCGGCGCCGTGTGGTGCCCGATCAACCCGCGCAACGAGGCGAGCGAGAACCGCTACGTGCTCGACGCCTTCGACTGCGCCTGTGTCATCTTTCACAGCAACTATGCGCCGATGGTCGAGCAGATGCGCGCCGGCCTGCCCAAGCTGCGGCTGCTGGTCTGCCTCGATCAGCCGGCGCCGTTCGCGGCGGGCTTCGGCGACTGGCTGCATGGTCTTGGCGACGAGCCGCTGCACGTCGAGCCGCCCGACGACCTGGCGATGATCGCGGGCACCGGCGGCACCACCGGCAGTCCCAAGGGCGTGATGCTGACCGGCCGCAACCTCGAGACGATGTCGGCGCTGACGCTGATGGGCTATCCGTTCGACGGGCGGCCTTCCTACCTGGCGCTGGCGCCGCTGACCCATGCGGCCGGCGTGCTGTGCCTGCCGGTGATGGCGCTGGGTGGCCGCGTGGTCATCATGCCGAAGCCCGATCTGGGCGAGTTCCTCGCGCTGATCGAGCGCCACCGCATCACCCACACCTTCCTGCCGCCGACGCTGATCTACATGCTGCTGCAGCACGAGCGCCTGGCCACGGCGAGGCTCGATTCGCTGCAGTGCTTCTGGTATGGCGCGGCGCCGATCTCGGCGGCGCGGCTCGAGGAGGCGTTGACCAAGATCGGCCCGGTGATGGCGCAGCTGTTCGGGCAGACCGAGGCGCCGATGATGATCTCGATGATGTCGCCCCGCGAGCACTTCCAGACCGACGGCGCGGTAGCGCGCGCGCGCCTGTCGTCGGCCGGCCGGCCCGGCCCGCTGGTCCAGGTGGCCACGATGGACGGCGAGGGCCGCCTGCTGCCCACCGGCGAGACCGGCGAGATCGTGGTGCGCGGCTCATTGGTGATGGCCGGCTACTACAAGGATCCCAAGGCCACGGCCGAGGCCGGCCGCCACGGATGGCACCACACCGGCGACATCGGCCGGCTCGATGCCGACGGCTTTCTCTTCATCGTCGACCGCGCCAAGGACATGATCATCACCGGCGGCTTCAACGTCTACTCGGTCGAGGTCGAGCAGGCGCTGATGCAGCATCCCGACGTGCAGGACAGCGCGGTGATCGGTCTGCCCGACGACAAGTGGGGTGAGCGCGTGGTGGCGGTGTTGCAGCTGCACGCCGGCCGCAGCGTGAAGCCCGAGGACATCCAGGCCTTCGTCAAGGCCCGCATCGGCAGCGTCAAGTCGCCCAAGCAGGTCGAGATCTGGTCCGACCTGCCACGTTCCAAGGTCGGCAAGGTCTTGAAGAAGGACATCCGTGCCTCGTTGCTGAAGCCTGCAGAATCGAGTTGAGCTGCCTTCCAGCCACCGCACCCATCGGAGAGCCGCCATGGCCAACAGAGTCTGCATTGCCGGCGTGGGCATGATCGCCTTCGCCAAGCCCGGCGCCAGCGAGCCCTATCACCTGATGGCCGCGCGGGCCGGTCGCCAGGCCCTGGCCGACGCCGGCATCGGCTACGACGCGCTGCAGCAGGCCTACGTGGGCTATGTCTATGGCGACTCCACGAGCGGCCAGAAGGCGGTCTACGAGCTCGGCATGACCGGCATCCCGGTGATCAACGTCAACAACAACTGCTCGACCGGCTCGACCGCGCTGTTCCTGCGCGCCAAGCGGTGGAGAGCGGCGCCGCCGACTGTGTGCTGGCGCTCGGCTTCGAGCAGATGAAGCCCGGCGCGCTCGGCACGGTGTTCGACGACCGGCCCAGCCCCTTCGAGGACTTCGACCGCGAGGCCGAGGCCTTGGTGGGCATGCCGGAGCTGCCGCTCGCGCTGCGCTACTTCGGCGGGGCCGGCCTCGGCCACATGCAGAAGTACGGCACGCCGCTGGAGGCCTTCGCCCGGATCCGCGCCAAGGCCAGCCGCCACGCCGCGCGCAACCCGCTGGCGCTGCTGCGCAAGGAGCTCAGCACCGAGGACGTGATGAACGCGCCCATGCTCTGGCCCGGCGTGATGACGCGCCTGATGGCCTGCCCGCCCACTTGCGGCGCGGCGGCGGCGGTGCTCGTCTCCGAGGCCTACGCCAGGAAGAACGGCCTGCGCACCGACGTGGCGATCCGCGCCCAGGCCATGACCACCGACCGGCCCGACACCTTCGACAGCCGCGACATGATGAAGGTGGTGGGGGCCGGCATGAGCCGTGCCGCTGCGCAGAGCGTCTACGAGCAGGCCGGGATCGGTCCCGAGGATCTGGACGTGGTGGAACTGCACGACTGCTTCGCGCACAACGAGCTGATCACCTACGAGGCGCTCGGCCTGTGCCCCGAGGGCGGCGCCGCCGCCTTCATCGACGCCGGCGACAACACCTACGGCGGTCGCGTGGTCACCAACCCCTCGGGCGGCCTGCTCTCCAAGGGCCATCCGCTCGGCGCCACCGGCCTGGCGCAGTGCTACGAGCTGACCCACCAGCTGCGCGGCACGGCCGAGCAGCGCCAGGTCGACGGCGCGCGCGTCGCGCTGCAGCACAACCTGGGGCTGGGCGGGGCGTGCGTCGTGACCTTGTACGAAGCGACCGCCTGAGTCTGCAGGCGGCGCGGCGCCGGCGCTGAAGACGCGGGGCTGCGCCTGGCGCGGCCGTGCGCCGGGATACTCCGGCCATGCTGCGCCGCTTCGTCACCGACTTCTCGCTCTCCGCCGCCACTGCCGGCTTCGTGGCCACGCTGGTCGGCTTCACCAGCTCGGTCGCCATCGTGTTCCAGGCGGCGCAGTCCTTCGGCGCGACGCCCGCGGAAACCAGCTCGTGGATGTGGGCGCTGGGGCTCGGCATGGGCCTGACGACGCTGCTGCCCTCGCTGCGGTGGCGCCAGCCGGCGATCACGGCCTGGTCGACGCCGGGCGCGGCGCTGCTCGCGACGGCCGGCGCGGGCTACACGATGGCGGATGCGGTGGGGGCCTTCCTCGTCTGCGCCGCCCTCATCACGCTGGCCGGCGTCACCGGCTGGTTCGAGCGGGTCATGAGCCGCATCCCGGTCGCGCTGGCGTCGGCGCTGCTGGCCGGCGTGCTGGCGCGCTTCGGCATCGAGGCCTTCGCCGCGGCGCGCACCGCGCTGCCGCTGGTGCTGCTGATGCTGGCGTTCTACCTGGTCGGCCGGCGCTTCTGGCCGCGCTACGCGATCGTGGTCGTGCTGGCGGTGGCGACCGGTTTCGTCGCCTTCCAGGGCCGCCTGCACACCGAGGCCGTCTCGTGGTCGCTCGCGCAGCCGGTCTTCACCGCGCCGCGCTTCAGCCTCGCGGCGACCGTGAGCCTTGCGCTGCCGCTGTTCATCGTCACCATGGCCTCGCAGAACCTGCCGGGCGTCGCGGCGATCCGTGCCGCCGGCTATGCGATGCCGGTGTCGCGGCTGATCGCGATCACCGGCGCGGCAACGCTGCTGCTGGCACCGTTCGGGGCCTTCGCGATGAACCTGGCGGCCATCACCGCGGCCATCTGCATGGGCCGCGAGGCGCACGAGGATCCGGCGCGGCGCTATGTCGCCGCGGCCGTCTGCGGCCTGCTGTACTGCGTGATCGGCGTGTTCGGCGCGGCGGTCACCGGCGTGCTGACGGCCTTTCCGCGCGAGCTGGTGATCGCGATCGCCGGCTTCGCGCTGCTCGGCACGATCGCCAACGCGCTGGCGGTGGCCTTTCGCGACGAGGGGCACCGCGAGGCGGCGCTGATCACTTTCCTGGTCACGCTGTCGGGCGTCACGATCGCGGGCATCGGCGCGGCCTTCTGGGGCGTGGTCGCCGGCACGATCGCTCTCGTTGTGCAACAGTGGCGCAAGACCTGAGCCTTCCGAAGGACGCTTTCGATGCAACTGCTCTTCATCGCCGATCCGCTGGACCACTTCAAGACCTACAAGGACACCACCTTCTCGATGATGCGCGAGGCCGCGGCACGCGGCCACACGCTGCTGGCCTGCGAGCCCCGCCACGTGATGTGGGCGCGGGGCGGCGTGGTGAGCGCGCGCATGCAGGCGTTCACGCTCACCGGCGATGCGAAGGACTGGTACCGCACGGACGGCGCGGCGCAGCAGCGTCCGCTGAAGGACGTCGGCGCGGTGCTCATGCGCAAGGACCCGCCGTTCGACAGCGAGTACTTCTACGCCACCCACCTGCTGGAGCAGGCCGAGCGCGAGGGCGCTCGCGTGTTCAATGCGCCGCGCGCGCTCCGTGACCACCCGGAGAAGCTGGCGATCCTCGAGTTTCCCGAGCTGATCGGCCCCACGCTGGTCACGCGCGATGCCGACGACGTGCGTGCCTTCCATGCCGAGCACCGCGACATCATCCTGAAGCCGCTCGACGGCATGGGCGGCATGGGCATCTTCCGGGTTCGCGAGGACGGATTGAACCTCGGCAGCATCACCGAGACGCTCAACAAGTTCGGCGCCCAGACCGTGATGGTGCAGCGCTTCCTGCCCGAGATCGCGCAGGGCGACAAGCGCATCCTGCTGATCGGCGGCGAGCCGGTGCCGTTCAGCCTGGCGCGCATCCCGCAGGGCAGCGAGGTGCGCGGCAACCTGGCTGCCGGCGGCAAGGGTGTGGCGCTGCCGCTCAGCGCGCGCGACCGCGAGATCGCCGAGACGCTCGGCCCGGTGCTGGCCGCGCGCGGCCTGCTGCTGGTGGGGCTGGACGTGATCGGCGACTGCCTGACCGAGATCAACGTCACCAGCCCGACCGGCTTCCAGGAGATCACGCAGCAGACCGGCTTCGACGTGGCCCGGCGCTTCGTCGACGCGCTCGAGGCCGCGCTCGCCGCCTGACCGCCTGCGCTTACCATTCGCGCTGCGGCGCCCGACATTCCGGTCGGGCGCCGCCTTTCATTCATGGCCCTGCTGACCCTCTCCAACGCCCACCTGGCCTATGGCCACGTCGCCCTGCTCGACCACACCGGCTTCTCGCTCGAGGCCGGTGAGCGCGTCGGCCTGATCGGCCGCAACGGCACCGGCAAGTCCTCGCTGCTGAAGATCATCGCCGGGCTCGAGAAGCCCGACGACGGCACGCTGCAGCTGCAGCAGGGCCTGCGGCTCGCGCTGGTGGCGCAGGAGCCGGTGCTCGACCCCGAGGCCAGCGTGTTCGACGCGGTGAGCGTCGGCCTTGCCGAGGTGAAGGCGCTGCGCGAGCGCTACGAGGCGCACGATGCGCACGATGATCTCGACGCGATCCAGACCCGCATCGAGGCGATGGACGGCTGGACCTGGGAGCAGCGCGTCACCGAGACGCTGGAGCGGCTGCAGCTCGCGCCCGACGCCCAGGTCGGCCCGCTGTCGGGCGGCACGAAGAAGCGCGTCGCGCTGGCGCAGGCGCTGGTCGCCGCGCCCGACGTGCTGCTGCTCGACGAGCCGACCAACCATCTGGACCTCGATGCGATCCGCTGGCTGGAGGAGCTGCTGAAGGCCTTCCGCGGCAGCGTGCTCCTGATCACCCACGACCGTGCCTTCTTGGATGCCGTTTCGACCCGCATCGTCGAGCTCGACCGCGGCGTGCTGCGCAGCTACCCGGGCAATTTCGCGGCCTACGAGGCCACCAAGCAGCGCGAGCTGGCCGACGAGGCGCTCTACAACGCACGCCAGGAGAAGCTGCTCGCGCAGGAGGAGGTGTGGGTGCGCCAGGGCGTCGAGGCACGGCGCACCCGCAGCGTTGCCCGCATCAAGCGGCTCGAGGTGCTGCGCGCTCAGCGCGCGGCGCGGCGTGACTCGGTGGGCCGCGTCTCGCTCGAAGTGGACGCCGGTTCGCGCAGCGGCAAGATCGTCGCGGAGCTCGAGGGCGTGAGCAAGGCCTACGGCGACAAGACCATCGTGCGCGACTTCAGCGCCACGCTGCTGCGCGGCGACAAGGTCGGCCTGATCGGCGCCAACGGCGCCGGCAAGACCACGCTGCTCAAGCTCATCCTCGGCACGCTCGCGCCCGACAGCGGCACGGTGCGCACCGGCAGCAACCTGCAAGTGGCCTATTTCGACCAGATGCGCGAGGTGCTGAACCTCGATGCAACGCTGGCCGACACCATCAGCCCCGGCAGCGAATGGGTCGAGATCGCCGGCCAGCGCAAGCACGTGATGAGCTACCTGGGCGACTTCCTGTTCGCCCCGGCGCGCGCCAACTCGCCGGTGCGCAGCCTGAGCGGCGGCGAGCGCAACCGCCTGCTGCTGGCGCGGCTGTTCGCCAAGCCGGCCAATGTGCTGGTGCTCGACGAACCGACCAACGACCTCGACATCGACACGCTGGAACTGCTGGAAGAACTGCTGCAGACCTACCCCGGCACGGTGTTCCTGGTCAGTCACGACCGGCGCTTCCTCGACAACGTGGTCACCAGCACCATCGTCCATGAGGGCGACGGGCGCTGGCGCGAGTACGAGGGCAGCGTCGAAGACTGGCTGCTGCAGGCCGAGCGCGCCCGCGCGCTGCAGGCGACTGCGGCCAGGCGCGCCGGCGCGG
>NZ_AZND01000073.1:0-15906 GCF_000576205.1 Methylibium sp. T29
CCTCGAGCTGGCGCAGCCCAGGCGCAGCCGCGCGGGCAGCAGCGGCGGCGAGCCGTCGACCGCCACGGCGGCGCGCGCCGGGCGCCTTTTCTTTTGATCTGATTTATCGATCATCGTGAGCAATATTCTCCGCTTTTTCCTTTGAGTTCACGTCACTACCATCGATCGCAGCCCTCAGCCAACCCGGGACCGGACGGTGTTCAAGTTCCTCTCCAGCGATCCGATCCACGACCCGCTCGCGCCGCCGCTGCCGGCCGCGCCCACCGAGGTCAAGTGCACCACCTGCTACATGTGCGCGTGCCGCTGCGGCATCCGCGTGCACCTGCGGCAGGGCGAGAACGGCCCGGAGGTGCGCTACATCGACGGCAACCCCGCACACCCGATCAACCAGGGCGTGATCTGCGCCAAGGGCTCGTCGGGGATCATGAAGCAGGTCTCGCCGGCACGGCTCACGCAGCCGCTGCTGCGCAAGAAAGGCAGCGACCGCGGCGCCGGCGAGTTCGAGCCCATCAGCTGGGACCTCGCGTTCGAGATGCTCACCGAGCGGCTGCAGAAGATCCGCTCCACCGACCCGAAGAAGTTCGCGCTGTTCACCGGTCGCGACCAGATGCAGGCGCTCACCGGCCTGTTCGCGCGCCAGTTCGGCACGCCCAACTACGCGGCACACGGTGGCTTCTGCTCGGTGAACATGGCCGCCGGCATGATCTACACGATCGGCGGCTCGTTCTGGGAGTTCGGCGGCCCCGACCTCGACCACGCCAGGCTGTTCGTGATGATCGGCACCGCCGAGGACCACCACAGCAACCCGATGAAGATCGCGCTGAGCAAGTTCAAGCGCGCCGGCGGACGCTTCATCTCGATCAACCCGGTGCGCACCGGCTACTCGGCGATCGCCGACGAGTGGATCCCGATCAAGCCGGGCACCGACGGCGCCCTGTTCATGGCGCTGCTGCACGAGCTGATCGCGTCCGATCTGATCGACCGGCCCTTCCTGCAGCGCTACACCAACGCGCCGCAGCTGGTGGTGCTGGAGGACGGCGAGCGCGAGGGCCTGTTCGCCTTCGATCCGGCAGCGGGCCCGCCAGGCGACGGCCGCAACCCGCACAACAAGCTGGTGTGGGACCTCGCCAGCGGCAGCGTGAAGGCGGCCTACCCCGAGGGCATCGCCGAGGGCTGCGAGCCGGCGCTGGAAGGTCATTACCGGCTGGCCGACGGCACGCGCGTCGCGCCGTCGTTCGAGCTGCTGCGCGAGCGCGTGGCCACCTGCACGCCGGAGTGGGCGTCGCAGATCACCGGCATCCCGGCCGAGCGCATCCGCAAGCTGGCGCGCGAGCTGGGAGAGACAGCGCTGCAGCAGGCCTTCGAGCTGCCGATTCCCTGGACCGACGCCTGGGGCAAGCAGCACCCGACCACGAGCGCACGCCCGGTCGCCTTCCATGCGATGCGCGGCCTGGCGGCGCACTCCAACGGCTTCCAGACGGTGCGTGCGCTGGCGGTACTGATGAGCGTGCTGGGCACGATCGACGCGCCCGGCGGCTTTCGCCACAAGGCGCCCTACCCGCGCCACATCGTTCCCAACTACCGCGCGTTCAACTCGCCGGAGATGATCAAGCCCAACACGCCGCTCAACGCGGCGCCGCTGGGCTTCCCGGCCAGCCCCGACGAGCTGGCGATCAACCCCGACGGCTCGCCGATCCGCATCGACCACGCGTTCTCGTGGGAGCACCCGCTCTCGGCGCACGGCCTGATGCACAACGTGATCACCAACGCCACCAAGGGTGATCCCTACCGCATCGACACGCTGCTGATCTTCATGGCCAACATGGCCTGGAACTCGACCATGAACACCATGGCCGTGCGCGAGATGCTCAATGCGAAGGCCGACGACGGCGAGTTCAAGATCCCCTTCCTCGTGGTGTGCGACGCCTTCCAGAGCGAGATGGTGGCGTTCGCCGACCTGGTGCTGCCCGACACCACCTACCTCGAGCGCCATGACGTGATGAGCATGCTCGACCGGCCGATCTCGGAGTTCGACGGCCCTGTCGATTCGGTGCGCGTGCCGGTGCTGCCGCCGACCGGCCAGTGCAAGCCGTTCCAGGAGGTGCTGATCGAACTGGCCTCGCGACTCAAGTTCCCGGCCTTCACCACCGCCGAGGGCGGGCGCAAGTTCACCGGCTACCCGGACTTCGTGGTGAAGTTCGAGCCGCAGCCCGGCATCGGCTTCCTGATGGGATGGCGCGGCGAGCACGGCGACAAGCACCTGCGCGGCGCACCCAATCCGAAGCAGTGGGAGATGTACGAGAAGAACAACTGCGTCTTCCAGTACCACCTGCCCAAGGACATGCAGTACATGCGCAACTGGAACCGCGGCTACCTCGACTTCGCGAAGGAGCACGGCTGGCGCCAGCGCAACGACCCGGTGCAGCTGGCGCTGTACTCCGACACGCTGCAGAGCTTCCGGCTCGCGGCGCAGGGCAAGACCCCGGGCCGCCAGCCGCCCGAGCACCTGCGCGAACGCATCGCGACCTATTTCGATCCGCTGCCGTTCTGGTATCCGCCGCTCGAGTACGCGGCCACCGACGAGGCCGCCTACCCGCTCAACGCGATCACGCAGCGGCCGATGGCGATGTACCACTCCTGGGATTCGCAGAACGCCTGGCTGCGCCAGATCCACAGCCACAACTACCTGCAGGTCAACCCGCTCACCGCGCAGGCCGCGGGCATCGCCGACGGCGGCTGGTGCTGGGTCGAGAGCCAGTGGGGCAAGCTGCGCTGCATGCTGCGCTACAGCGAGGCGGTGGAGCCCGGCACCGTGTGGACCTGGAACGCGATCGGCAAGGCCGACGGCGCCTGGCAGCTCGCGCCCGGCGCCGACGAGTCGCGCAAGGGCTTCCTGCTCAATCACCTGATCTCCGAGGAGTTGCCGCTGCGCGGCCCGGGCGGTGCCGCGGGAACGATCAGCAACTCCGATCCGATCACCGGGCAGGCCGGCTGGTACGACGTGCGGGTGCGCATCCGCCCGGCGGCGCCCGAGGAGCCCGCGGAGACCTTCCCGCAGGTGAAGGCGACGCCGGCACCCCCCGGGGTGCGCGGCACGACGTCGCGGGTGCTGACCTATTTCGCGGGGCGCAAGACATCATGATCCAGTGGCTGAAAGACCTGATGAAGTCCGAGCTCGTCGCCGAGGCCCCGGCCCGGCGGAGCGACACGCCCTCGGCGCGCCGCGGTGACGGCGACGAACCGCCGGAGACGCTGGCCAAGCAACTGGCGCTGGTGATCGATCTCAACGTCTGCGTCGGCTGCCACGCCTGCGTCACCGCCTGCAAGCAATGGAACACGTCCGGCTCGGCCGGTCCGCTGGCCGACGAGAACGCCTACGCGGCCAGCCCGACCGGCACCTTCTTCAACCGCGTGCAGACCTACGAGGCCGGCGTCTTCCCCGGCACCGACACCGTGCACTTCCCCAAGAGCTGCCTGCACTGCGAGGAACCGCCCTGCGTTCCGGTGTGTCCCACCGGCGCGAGCTACAAGCGCAAGGAAGACGGCATCGTGCTGGTCGACTACGACAAGTGCATCGGGTGCAAGTACTGCTCCTGGGCCTGCCCCTACGGCGCACGCGAGCTCGACGAGGAACGGCAGGTGATGACCAAGTGCACGCTGTGCGTGGACCGCATCTACGACGAGCGGTTGCCGAAGGCCGATCGCCGGCCGGCGTGCGTGATGGCCTGCCCGACCGGTGCGCGCCTGTTCGGTGACGTGAAGGACCCGGACTCCGATGTGTCCAGGGCGATCCGCGAACGCGGTGGCTACGCGCTGATGCCGGAGTGGGAAACGCAGCCGGCCAACCAGTACCTGCCGCGCCGCATCACCGAGGTGGCCGGGCAGCAGCCCGACGGCGCGCCCGGACCCGCCGGCACGGCGCATTGAGCGGGGGCGACGCATGCACCCCGCGTTCTCGATCGTCTTCTTCACCACGCTGGCCGGCGTCGCGCAGGGCCTGGTGGTGGCGCTCGCCCTGGCGGTGCTGCTCGGCCCGGCACCGTCCGTCGGCTTCCTGAGCGCGGCGCTGCTGCTGGCCGGCGTGCTGCTGCTGCTCGGCCTGGGCGCCTCCTTCCTGCACCTGGGCCGGCCCGAACGGGCCTGGCGCGCGGTGCTGATGTGGCGCACCTCGTGGATGTCGCGCGAGGTGATCGTGCTGCCGGCCTTCATCGGCATCGTGGCGGTGTGGTGGCTGGCGCTTCGATGGGGCGTCGTCACGCCGTGGGCGACGCTGCTCCCGGTGGCGGCGCTGGTCGGCGCGGCCGTGCTCTGGTACTGCACGGCGATGATCTACGCCTGCGTGCGCTTCATCCAGGAGTGGGCCCACCCGCTGACGCTGGTGAACTACACGCTGATCGGCCTGTCGTCGGGGCTGGTGCTGGCCTGCGCGCTGGCGGCCGGCTACGGCGAGGCCGCACTGCTGCGCGCCGTGGCGCCCTGGGCGCTGATCGCGACGCTGGCCGCCTGGTTCACGCGCACGCTGGCGTTGCGCCGCAATGCCGCGCTGAAGCCGAAGTCGACGCTGCAGTCGGCCACCGGCATCCGCGCGCCGCAACTGGTGCAGAAGTCGATGGGCATGTCGGCGGGCTCGTTCAACACCCGCGAGTTCTTCCATGGCGTGGGGCTGGCCGCGATGCGGCAGACCAAGCTCGCCTTCCTGGTGCTCGGCTTCGCGCTGCCGTCGCTGCTGCTGGCCTGGGGCCTGCTCGGTGGCCCGGCCGCCGTGTGGTGGCTGGCGCTGCTGGTGCAGGCGCCGGGGCTGGTGGCCGAGCGCTGGTTCTTCTTCGCCCAGGCCCGCCACCCGCAGAACCTGTACTACCAGCAGGTGTCGTGAGCCGCGGCTACCCGGCGGCCAGGACTTCCAGGCGCTGCGACCACTCCTCGTAGGACCCGAGCAGCGTCCACTGGAAGTCGCACATGAAGTCGTAGCCGAGCTTGAACAGCGGCAGGTTGTGCGTCAGCGCGTCGATCTGCTCGACCGACTCCACCTCCACGATCGCCACCACCTCGTAGCGCCCCGGCACCTTCCAGACCTTCTGGATCACACCGGCCGCGACGCCGGCCGCCACCGCCGCCGACTCCTGCTTCCAGGCGCCGAAGAACTCCTGGTTCGACATGCGGTCGGGCTTGCGTAGATGGGCGTGAAGCAGCACTTGCATGGGTCTCCTCCGGAACGATGAAGCGGCCACTTTAGGGGCGTCGCCGCCCGCCCGTGCCCGCGGATTACCCTGCCAGCGCACCCTGCGCCCTGCAACGACCGACGCCGGCTTCCGGCCGGCCGCGTCAGGCCTCGTCGATCGGCATGGACTGCGTCTCCGCCGACGGCCGCGCGGGGAAATGGATGTCGAACACGCCGCCCCCGTCCGTCGCGTTGGAGGCTCTGATGCGCCCACCGTGCGCCTCGACGATCTTGCGGCAGATGGCGAGGCCCAGGCCGGTGCCGCCGGCACCGTTCTTCGTGGCACTGGACTGCACGAAGGCATCGAAGATGGCGTCGAGTTCCGCGGGCGGTATGCCCGGCCCGTGATCGCGGACACGCAGGTGGATCTCGCCGTTCGGCGTGGCGTGCCCGAAGACATCGATGCTCTGCCCGGTCGGCGAGAACTTGATCGCGTTCGCCAGGACGTTGCGGACCACCTGCTGGAAGCGCAGGGGATCGACCCTGGCCAGCAACGGGGCCTCCGACAGCTCGACATGCAGCCTCAGTTGTGCGCGCTGCAGCAGGGGATCGAGTTCGGCCGCCACGCTGCGGATCAGGCCACGCAGGTCGGTGCGCTCGAGGTGGAAGGTCCCGACCGCGCTTTCGATCTTGGAGACATCGAGCAGGTCGTTCACCAGCGCCAGCATGCGTTCACCGGACGCATGGATGTCCTGGAACATCGCCGCCAGTCGCTCGTCGTGCCGGCCCCGCATGAGACCGAGCTCCGAGAAGCCGAGGATGGACTGCAGCGGTGTGCGCAGCTCGTGGCTGATGTTGGCGATGAACTCGGACTTCGTACGCGACGCCTCCTCGGCGACGTTGCGCGCATCCCGCGTCGCGCGTTCGGCTTCCCGGAACTCGCTGACGTCCATCACCGTGGTCAGGATGCCCAGCGGATCACCCCTGTCGTTCGGGACCAGCACCTTCGTGACCACCACGTCGCGCAGCGAGCCGTCTCCATGCGCGATCTTTGCCTCGAAGCGCACCCGCCCGCCCCCACGCATCAGTCGACGATCATGCTCGGCATGCAACCCGGCCTCGCCGCTTTGAAGCAGGTCGACCGCCGGCCGGCCGACCACGTCGGCTCGCGAGCAGCCGAAGAATTCTTCCCAGGTCTGGTTCACGGTGGTGATGCGGCCCTCGGCGTCCGTCATCGACACGGGCACGGGGCTGATCTCCAGCAGCAGGCCGGTGAAGGCCAGCTGCGCCTGCAGGCGCTGCTTCGCGGCCCAGCGCTCGGTCACGTCGACCGCGCTGCCGGCAAAGCCTGCGATGCGGCCCTGCACGAGCAGCGGCGCCACGGCGACCTGGAAGCGATGCTCCCGACCGTCGGCGGCGCGCAGCGTCAGCTGGGCCGTGCGCAGCCCCGACGCGCCGTCGGGCGCAAACAGGGCATCGACCTCGGCGCGCTGTTCGTCGTCGACGAGGTCGTGCAATCGGCGGCCCAGTGCCTGGTCCGCCGATTCCCCGCTGACGGCCGACCAGCGCGCGTTGACGAAGGTGATGGCTCCCTGGGCGTCGGTGCGGAAGATCAGCTCCTGCACACTCTTGATCAGCACCGTGAGTTCGCGTTCGTGCCGGACCGCCCGTGCCTGGACGGCTTCGCGCTGCCGACGTGCGGCTTCGCGCGCGCGCAGGCTGCGCCAGACGGTCGCTGCGGTGACGACAAGCAGCGCCAGCCCGAAGGCGCCGATGAGCGCGATCCAGCGCATCGCGAGCAGCCAGTCCTCGACGGTCCGCGCGTAGGACTGCTCGACGATGGTGACCAGTGGCCGGCTGCCCGAGGCACGGAAGGCCACGATGCGGCGGCCCGGCCCGAAGCCCGCCCCCACGTAGCTGTCGTGGTCGCGCGTGTCCAGGTGTTCGCGGAACACGGGGTGCGTCGCGCCGCTGATCGGCACGACGGACAGGTCGCCCGCGCTGGCGATGACGCGACCGTCGAGCAGCGCCAGCACGGCAACGTCCCCGGCCCGGGAGATGGTCTGCGACTGGTAGTTGGAGAACGCGCCCGGGTTGACCAGGCCGACCAGCAGCAGTTCCCGACCTCCCGGCATCGGTACCTTGTGCAGGACGGGAACGAATCCGATACCGCTCACCGCCCCGCTCGGGCGGCGCACGTCGGCCAGATGGCGCCCCGCCACGAAGGGACCGACCGTGTCCTCGCTCTGCGTGGGCAGGCTGCCGAGCGCCTCGAGTTCGATGGTGCGTCCGACATCCGACCCCACCGAGCTGGCCAGCACGCGGCCGTCCATGTCGAGCAGCGCAATGCTGCGCATGAACGGCAGGCCCACCAGCGCCTGGGTCAAGGGGCTGTTCAGGCGAGTGGGGTCGGCGGGAAGGTCGGCCACACCGATCAGTTCGGCCAGGGCGGTCAGCGCCACCGAGGCTGTTTCCAGCGTGCTGGTGGCGTGGTCGTCGAGCACACGTGCCAGCAGCGCGCCTCGATCGATGCGTCCCTCGACGGCCTCGCGATGCTCGTACCAGCCGATGCCCGCGAGCGCAGCCACGAACAGGGTCACCATCAGCGCGGTGCCGGCGAACACGACACGGCCCGGCGACCAGTGCGCGCGGAGCTCGCCGGTCGCGTCCCCCGACTTGCGAGGCTCCATGGCGAGCCAACTCATCGGTCGACCACGATCGCGTCGAGGCCATGCCGGCCGGCGGCCTTCCTCAGCCGGCCATCGGCCTTGATGCGTCCGACGAAGGCGTCGAGCGCGTTCAGCCAGTCCTCGTCCCCGGGCCGCACCGCGTAGGCGTAGGGCAGCACGAACAAGGGCTGCGGCGGGGTCATCAGGCGCGCCCAGTCGGCGTTATCCAGCAGGCGTCGGCTGTAGCGTAGTCGGTCATGAAGACGTCGATACGGCCCGCCCCCAGCTCCCGCTCCCGCGAGGCGGGCGGCTTGACCACGACCAGCCGCGCGTGACGGAGGAACCCCTCCATCGCCGGCTCCATGAACGTCCCGGCCTGCACGCCGACCAGCACGCCCGGCTGATCGATGTCGCTCCACGTCCGCACGGCGGGGTGGCCCTTGGTGGTGATGCCGTAGATGCCGCTCTGGAGATAGGGCTGCGTGAAGCGAAGCTGCGCCATGCGCTGCGGCGTGCGCCCGACCGCGAACATGGCCACGTCGCACCGGTCGGCCTGGAGATCGTCGACAAGCGTCTCGAAGGACGACTCCACGTACTGCACCCCGGCCCGCAGGTCGGCCCCGAGCGCGGCCGACAGGTCGATGTCGATGCCGTCCAGCTGACGGGTGCGCGGGTGGCGGAAGGTGATGCCGTAGTAGTCGGGCCAGATGCAGACGCGCACCACGCCACCCGACCGGACCCGATCGAGCACCGGCCCGGCGTGCGCCGTCGGGAGAAGGCTCGTGAGCAGCACCAGCACCGCGCCGCCAAGCGCCGGCAGGGACAGGAAGGCTCGGACGGACCTCATCGGGACGCTCCTCTGGGTTCGGCAGGCCGTCGCGCGCCCGTCCGCGTCGGCGACGCCGCGGCGCTCAGGCGCCCACCAACTCCGCGAAGCCGGGCTGGGTGCGGTTCACGCGGTCTCGAAGCTCGATCAGTTCCGCTGCATTTTCCAGGAAGACATCGACGATGCGCGGATCGAACATCGCGCCACGCTGCTCCGTCAGCATCTCCAGCGCACGCTCGTCGCTGAAGGCAGGGCGGTAGCAGCGGCGCATCGTCAGTGCATCAAAGTAGTCGACGACTGCGACGATGCGACCCGAAAGCGGAATGTCCTCGCCGCGCAGCCCGGCCGGATAACCGCTGCCGTTGTAGCGTTCGTGGTGGGTCCGGGCCACCTCGGCGGCCAGTTGGAACAGCGCGACCCGGGAGCGCCCGAGGATCTCGGCACCGATGCTGGCATGCCGGTTCATGATCTCGCGCTCCGCAGGCGTCAAGGGCCCGGGCTTCTTCAGCACCTCGTCCGGGATGCCGATCTTGCCCACGTCATGCATCGGCGCCGCCTTGCGCATCATCGTCGCGAACTTGTCGTCCTCGCCCAGCATGAGCGCAAGCGCCTCGGCCAGGTAGCCGATGCGGACGATGTGCACGCCGGTGTCGTCGTCCCGGAAGTCGGAGGCCAGCGACAGGTGCAGCAGCGCCTCGTGGTGCGCGCGGGTGACCTCCTGCAGCGCTTCGTTTCGTTCCTGGTACATGCGCCCCAGGTCGGCGACGATGCGTTCCATCTGGGCGGCCGCGGCGGCCTCGAAGCTGTAGCCACGACGCGGCGCGACGGGCTGGGAGACGGGACGGGCGGACAAGGGATAGGAGATCATGGGCGTTGATTTCAGGCAGCTGCAGGCAGTCGATCGTCTCGATCAGTTGCAGCGGACTGAAGGGTTTGAGGAGGTAGGCATCGGCTCCCGCCTGCGCTCCGGCGTCCCGGTCCTGGCTCTGGCCGCGCGCGGTCAGCAGCATGACCTTGGTATGCGCCAGGCTGGGTTCGGCTTGATGCGGCGGCAGGCCTCCAGGCCGTCGTACTCGCCGGGCATCATCACGTCGAGCAACACCACATCGGGCCGCAGCTGCAGCGCCGCCGCCACGCCGACCGGCGCCGCATTCGCCTCGTGGATCTCGCAGTGCTCGAACTCCAGCGTCATGCGGATCAGCTTGCGGATGTCCGCATGGTCTTCGACGATCAGGATCTTCTTCATGTCGGGGTCAGGCTGCAAAGTGCCTCTATCATAAAACTCATTTTTATCACTTCAAATCCGAACCTCGATCCATTGCCCATCGATCCCCAGAAATCGGCAAAATTGCGCAAATGAATTCCTCCACAACCGCAGCCCTCGCCGGCGAGCACTTCACGACCCTGGAAGTGGCGCAGCGTCTCGGGCTGGCCGTGCGCTCGGTCCAGTTGATGGTGGATCGGGGCGAGCTCGAGGCGTGGAAGACTCCGGGGGGGCATCGCCGCATCTCGCGCGCATCGGTCGATCGCTGGCTGGCCTCGCGCAGCGGGCTGCCCCAGGCCACCTCAGCACCGGATGAGCCGCCGCGCTCGTCCGGGGAGCCGGCCCGGCCACGGCGCGTGCTGCTGATCGAGGACTCCAAGCACTTCCAGAACCTCGTCGCCCTGCTGGTGCGCCAGCAGTTCCCGGACGTCGAGCTCCACGTGGCCGACGACGGCGTCGCCGGCCTCATCCTCTACGGCCGCCTGCAGCCGGAAGTCCTGGTCGTCGACATCCTGCTGCCCGGCATCGATGGCGCGACGCTGATCACCAGCCTGCGCGCGCAGCCCGAGCTCTTCCACGGCCAGCTGATCGTCGTGACCTCGCTCGACGCCGACCAGCGCGACCCCTACGCCTTCGCCCTGTCCGGCGTGCCGGTGGTGCACAAGCCGCGGCTGGTCATGGATCTGCCGCCGCTGTTGACTCAGGCCCTGAGCCGGTCGCTCCTGCCGGCCTGAGCCGGGGACGCCACATGAGCACCCGGCGCGTCATCCTGGTCGAGGACGATGCCTCCCTGCGGCGCTTCGTGGCCCTCGCGCTGGAGGACCTCGACCTCGATCTCGTGGCCTGCGTCGACGTCCCTTCGGCGATGGCGGCGCTGCAGGCCGGGCCGGCGCGCCTGCTGATCACGGACCTGATGCTGCCCGGCGAATCGGGCCAGTCGCTGCTCGAGCGCCTGCATCGCGAACCCGGGCTGAAGGGGGCGGCACGCGTGGCCGTCTTCAGCGCCGGCCTGACCGTGGCCGTGCGCCAACGCCTCGAAGGGCTGGGCGTGTGGCGCCTGCTGTCCAAGCCGGTTTCGGTGGCAGACCTCGCGGCCTGCGTGACCGACGCGCTCCGCGACGAGGCCCCCGCAGCCCTCGTGCCCGCCGTCGGCGTCACGGCCGCCGAGGCCGCCTCCGCCGCCGCCATCGACCGGCACTTCGGTGGCAACGCCGACCTGTACCGAGCCTTCCGAGCCAGCTGCCTGGCACAGTTCACCGAAGACCTGCGGCAGGGGGATACCGCCTGCCGATCCGAGGACACCGCTCAGCTGCGGCGCATTGCCCACAGCCTGAAATCGGTGCTGCTGACGCTGGGTCATCACGCCGCCTCGCAGGCGGCTCGCGAGTTGGAGGACCACGCCGCCGCCGACGACGGGTCGGCTGCCCGTCCTGCCTGGATCAGGCTGCGCGAACAGATCGCCCTGCTCACCGACACGCCAGCGGCGTAGCCGCAGCCAGCCGCAACCCGGCCACGCTCGTGAGCGCGCGTGCCGTGATATTTCACGCATTTTCATATTTGATAAAAACGAAATTCTTTCGGCGTTGATATACATTTGTATCACTTTATGGTGAATCAAATGAATCAAATTCTCCGTATCAGGAGCGTCGAATGAATCTCGATGCCCCGACCAGCATCGCCAGACGCGAGGTCGCGGTGCCGTGCCGGCCCGCCAGGCCCGGCGAGTTCCTCAGCTTCACGCTGGGTTCGCAGGACTACGGCGTCGATCTGCTGCGCGTGCAGGAGATCCGCCGCTACGAGGCACCGACCCACATCGCGAACGCACCGGCTTCGCTGCGCGGCGTGCTCGACCTGCGCGGCGAGATCGTGCCGGTGCTGGACCTGCGCACGCTGGTCGGCATCGAGTCGCCTCGCTTCGGCGACACCACGGTCATCGTGGTGCTGACCCTCGGCGACAGCACCCTGGGCGTCATCGCCGACACCGTCTCGGATGTCGTTCGCGTCGGTGCCGACGAGTTGCACTCGCTGCCGGCGATGAACGGCCTGGCCGACGCGAAGTTCTTCACCGGCGTGGCCACGGTTGCGGCGCGAATGCTCGTCCTGATCGACGTCGACGCCCTTTCGACGTGCTGCGGGGGACTGGTCGCCTCGACCCACCCGACGCACTGACCCGCCCCTGCCTACATCCGGCGACCGAGGAGACCCGCCCCATGAAAGCCCTGAACGACCTGCCCATCAAGCTGAAGCTGTCCGCTGCCTTCGGCCTGCTGCTCGCACTGATGCTGGCGCTGGCCGGCTTCAGCCTGCTGCAGATGTCCACCATGCACCACAGCACCGAGGAGATCAGTGGCAACTGGCTGCCGTCGGTCGAGGTGATCAACAAGCTCAACACCAACACGTCGGATTTCCGGATCGCGCAGATGGAGCATGTCCTGAACACCGATCCCGCCGCCATGGATCGGATCGAGAGCGCGCAGAAGGCCGTCCTGGAGGACCTCGAACGGAACCGGGCGGTCTACCTCCCGCTGATCAGTGACGACGGAGAGCGGCGGCTCTACGACACGTTCTCCACCTATTGGTCGCGTTACCTGGCGCTCAACGTTCAGGTCCTCGCGCACTCCCGGGCCAACGAGAACCAGCAGGCCAAGGCTCTCCTCGAAGGCGAGGCGCTCAAGCTCTTCGATTCGGCGAGCCAGGTCCTGGACAAGCTCAGCGACATGAACCACGAAGGAGCTGCGCTCGCCACGAAACAGGCCGAACGCGGCTACCTCGCGGCACGCAACGGCCTGTTCCTGTCGCTCGGTGTGGCCGTGCTGGGCGCGCTTGCGGCCTCGTTCTGGCTGATCCGGAGCATCGTCGGGCCGCTGGCCCGGGCCGTCGCCGTTGCCGACCGCGTGGCCGAAGGCGATCTCAGCGGGCAGGTCGTCGTGCATTCGGAAGACGAAGTCGGCCGGCTGCTCGCCGCGATGCGACGCATGCAGGACAGCCTGATCGGCGTGGTCGGCACCGTGCGGCAGAACGCCGACAGCTTGGCAACTGCAAGCGTGCAGATCTCCCAGGGCAACCACGACCTCAGCAGCCGCACCGAGGAACAGGCGTCCGCGCTGGAGGAAACCGCCGCGTCGATGGAAGAGATCCAGAGTACCGTCAAGCAGAACGCCGACAACGCCGCCCAGGCCAATCAGCTCGCCCGCAGCGCCAACGACGACGCCGGCAAGGGCGGCGCGATCGTCGGGGAGGTGGTCGACAAGATGAAGGAAATCGACGCGGCCTCGCGCCAGATCGTGGACATCATCGGCGTGATCGACGGCATTGCCTTCCAGACCAACATTCTCGCCCTGAATGCGGCGGTGGAGGCCGCGCGAGCCGGCGAACAGGGTCGTGGCTTCGCCGTCGTGGCCACCGAGGTGCGCACGCTGGCCCAGCGCAGCGCCGACGCAGCCAAGCAGATCAAGGCGCTGATCACCGCCAATGCCGAACGCGTCGACCAGGGCAGCGCACTCGTGGCGCAGGCCGGGGCCTCGATGACGGAGATCATGCAGTCGATCCGCCGCGTGACCGACATCATGGGCGAGATCAGCTCCGCCAGCCAGGAACAGTCGTCCGGCATCGCGCAGGTGGCCGAGGCCGTGACGCAGATGGATCAGGTGACGCAACAGAACGCCGCGCTGGTCGAGGAAAGTGCCGCAGCCGCCGAAAGCCTGAAGCAGCAGGCCCAGCAGCTCGTTTCCGCCATGTCGGGTTTCCGTCTTCCGGACCAAGACAGCGCGCCGGCCCGCGAGAGCCGCACGACCGCAGCGCAACAGACCAAGGCCGCGCCGCTCCTGCCGGATCGCCGAGGCCCGGGCCGCGCAACCAACGTGACGCGCCCTGCCTTCGGCCAGCCGCCCGCGGGTCCCCGCACGGCTGCAGTGCAGACCGTGGCGCGCACGGGAACCGACGACTGGGAATCGTTCTGAGACTCGCGGAGGAGCCTGAACCGTGAACCTTCCTGCATGGTCCCTCAGCCGGAAGGCCGCCGTCGGCGCCGCGTCGATCCTGCTGATCTTCTGGTTGGCCGTGCTGGGCGTGCTGCACACCGAGCGGCTGCAGGCACTGGAAACGCAGGCGACGCACAACGCCAACCTGGCCCGCGCGCTCGAGGAACAGACGGTTCGTGTGATCGCCACGATCGACCAGGCGACCCTCCGGATGCGCGATGCGGTGCGCACCGGCGACGATGCGCTGTCCGACATCGCCCAGTTCGCCAACGAGACCGGCCTGGCGCCTTCCATCCTGGTGCAGCTCTCGCTGATCGCGCCCGACGGCAGGTTCGTCGGGAGCAATCTCGACCCCGATGGGCGCAAAACAGGCCCTGTCGACCTGTCGGAGCGCGAGCATGTGCGCGTCCATCTCGCGCCTCAGGCGGCACCCAAGTTGCAGCAGCAGCTCCACGCGAACGGGCTTTTCATCGGCAAGCCCGTGCTCGGCAAGGTGTCGGGTCGGTGGACGGTGCAGCTGTCGCGGCGCATCGATGGTCCAGGCGGTGAGTTGCGGGGCGTGGTCGTCGCGTCGCTCGACCCCAGTTACTTCGAGAACCTCTACCGCAGCGTGACGCTGGGCCGGCAGGGCGGCGTGACCATGACCGGCGCCGATCTGGTGATTCGCGCCCGCGTGGTCGGGGACACCAGCGTCGGCATGGGCGGCCGGATCGGCCCCACGAGCCCCATGGCTCGCGCCGACGTCGGCCGGTCGGGCGACTACATCGGCGTGAGCACGGTGGACGGTGTCGAGCGGATCGTCGGCTACCGACGCATCGACGACTACCCGCTGTACGTGCTGGTGTCCTCGTCCACCGAGGAGTCGCTGGCGGAATGGCGCGCGATGCGCAACACCACGCTGTTCCTCGCCGCCCTGTTCAGTGCCGCCGTCATGGCCGCCACCGTCCTCTTCCTGTCGAGCGTCCGGCGCCTCGAGGCGACCAACCTCGCGCTGGCCGCCAGCGAGGCGCGGGCACAGTCGGCCAACCAGGCCAAGACCGAGTTCCTGGCCGCGATCTCGCACGAGCTGCGCACGCCGCTCACCAGCATCCGCGGCTTCGCAGAGCTGATGGAGAAGCGGCTCGAGCAGCAGAAGTTCAGGGAACAGGCCGGCATGATCCGCCGTTCCGCGGAGAACCTGAACGCGCTGCTGACGGAGATCCTGGACTTCGCGAAGGTGGAAGCCGGGGCGATGCGTGTGGATGCCGTTGACGTGGAGATCCGCCCTCTGGTGCGCGGCGTGTTCGACTTCTTCGCCGTGTCGGCCGCCGACAAGGGGCTGGAGCTGCAGCTGCAGGTGGCCGATGGCACGCCGGACAGCGTGGTCGGCGACGAACTGCGGCTGAAACAGATCCTGAACAACCTGCTGTCCAATGCGATCAAGTTCACCTCGCAGGGCCAGGTCCGGATCGAAGTGACGCACGCGGAGCGCCAGCTGCAGCTGCATGTCGTCGACACCGGCCCGGGCATCGCCCCGGACCTCCACGACGTGATCTTCGAGCGCTTCCGGCAAGGCAACGACCGCGTGTCGACCGAGCACGGCGGCACGGGCCTGGGGCTGGCGCTTTCGCGTGGGCTGGCCGAACTGATGGGCGGGCGGCTGACCGTCGTGTCGGAGATCGGACGCGGGGCCCGGTTCACGCTGTGGATGCCGGACCGCGCGCTCTGATACCGCGGTGCCGCGGGAGGGTGGTGCCGGCTTTCGGAATCGAACCGAAGACCTTCCGCTTACAAGGCGGGTGCTCTACCAACTGAGCTAAGCCGGCGTGCCGTGAGGATTGTAGGAGGGGTGCCTGGGCGGCGCGCACTGCGCCGCTGTCTGCGGCCGGCGCTGCTTTTACTTGACGCGCTTGAGCGAGGGACGGCCGCTACCGGGCGGCTCGGGCGGCGTGGGCTCGTCTTCGTCGGCCGCGCGTGCGCCCTCGTCCCCGGGCGACGGATCTGCGGCCGGCGTCTCGGCCAGCCGGAGG
>NZ_AZND01000074.1:0-15890 GCF_000576205.1 Methylibium sp. T29
TTGAACGCTGGTCGAGGGCACATCTCAGTCAGCCAGCACACCCAGCTTCAACCACCTGAACGCAGCTTCCTCGGGCGACATCGCCCGCCAGTGCTCATCGCACCAGAGGTCGCCAGCCGCGTCGAGCAGCTCGTCGATCGGGATCGTCGGCCATTGGTTTTGCAGACGCGCGGCGAAGCCACTCTGCCACTCTTGAGCGTCCATGATGTTGCCCCCAGAATACTGTATGAACATCCAGTATTGCACCACATCGGACGCTTGCGGACATGTCGACACGGCCGCTGGGTCTTACCGCTGATGACCCCTAAAAACCCCTACCTCCAGCGCGCTGACCTCTCGAACGGGGTACTCCTAAGGCAGCTGATCAGCTGCTAGCTGACCCTGTGGACCATCGGAAACGTCGGCAGCCCGCGCAATCAGCAAGTGCGATGGCCAGACCGCAGCTCCAGAGTCCTAATCCATGATCAGGAAGACACCGAAGGTTGCAACGCCGATCGCGACGATCAGCTCGGCGAGCCTGCGTCTGCGGGACGAACCTCGCGCGTGACGTGCATCGGTGCGCAGCTGCATTTCATGCTCCTTCGCTGCATCGCACAACGCCTGCTCCGGCCTCTTGCGAACTCTGTTCACGGTGCAGCGGGGGCTGCTCAGAGACGAGCATCGCACCCATCAACGCGATGATCGTCCCAATTGCGCTGCCTGTGGAATACCGAACCACCACACCCAGGATGAAGATGGGCACCCCAAAGCGCGCCAGCGATCCATAGGAAAACTTCAGTCGATTCGGCATGCGAATGCTCTTGCGAAACAGCATTCATCGTGCCGCGGCAACCTTATCGATTTCTTAAGGACGCGCGCTCGCAGGCGCGGCCGGCATTCCGGCTAGCCGCCGCCGCTGTGGTTAGGAGGGCATCTTCTCGGAAAGCCCCACATCATCAGCATCTGCATCGTCTTCGCAATAGCGATGTCGGCCGCAGCAACGCGCGGGTTGTTCGCGTTCGATGGCCGGCCTCTGCGTCGCATCAGCTGCTCGCCTAGACGTATGGCGAGATCGTGCGAAGCATGTCGCGCACCTTGTCGTCCGCAATCAAGAGGAGGGAGACTGTACGAGACGATGCGTCGGTTATTCCGTCTGCGTCTTCATTGGGCCCGCTGGCGCAGGATTGGACCTCAAGGATCGAGGCGTGAAGCAGCGCGATCACGTCAAGCAGTTCGTCGTTGCAGTCGTGGACAAGGCAGCGCGGCATGTCCAACACGTTCCCGTCGGCGTCAACCGCCAACCCTCCGCGAGCGATGGTGAGTTGGTCAGACATTTGCGATCTCCCCAGCGCGTCGCCCGGAACCCACGACGGCGCGCAGTCGCTCAGTGGGGTCTGCGTCGTCGTGCGCCAGCACCGCGAAAACGACACCGTTGAGTTCATCTACTCGTCGTAGCAGGGTAGACAGCACGACATCTGCGGCGTAGTCGCAGGAGGCCTGCTGCTCTCGCATAAGCAGCCCGACAAGCGCGTCGACTTGCACCGAAGCTTCGTATGCAAGCTTCAAGCGTTGATCGTGATCTACAGGCTTTGCGTCGACGCTGTTAGTCTCTTGGGTAGCCATGAAACACCTCTTCAGTAGGTGGGTTGTGGTTAGCGGTCGGTCGGTGTGACAGCACCTTCCGGCCGCGCTTGCCTCAGGACCGCTGAGGCGCCGGATTCAGCTGCGCAGCGCTTTGATGAGCGACAGGCCGGCGAGCACTCCGATAACGGCGCCGAACACCAGCGCGACGTATACGTTCATGAAGCGGTGGAGCACTCCGGACGCCACGAAAAACACCGGGCTTCCGAGGAAGATTGCGGGGGTGAGATCACCTGGCCTCATTGCACTCTCCTGTTTCATATGCTCGATCGATAGCCTTTAGTGGCTAGCACGCGCGGTTTAACTTCTTCACGTTCGACGCCGCGGGCTTGCGCTCCGCCAACTCGTTCAGCCTGGCTTCCCAGGCCTCCAGCGCTCGGCGCTTCTCCTGCATGTAGTCGTGCCGGTCATAGTGACGGTCCTGCACCCCACCGAGCCCGTGCGACTGGATCTGCGCCCGCAGGTCTTTGCTGATGCCCATCGCGGCCATCATGGTTTCGGCGGTGCGGCGGAGGTCGCGCACCTGGATTAGCCTAGGCTCGCGCTTCGTCTTGGCGCCCTTCTGCAGGTTCGCCTGCGTCAGGACGAGCAGTTCCCCACCCTTCCGTGCCACGGTGTCAGGCGTCGTCTGCGCGGACTTGTCGCCGAACAGCCATTCGGCTCGGCGCAGTTCGAGGATCTGCTCGGCCAGCGCCAGCGCATGACCCTGCAGGGGCAGGACGTGCCGGCGGGCTTCCTTGCGCCGCCCCTTCGGGTCCAGCAGCACCACGGTCCCGGCATCGGTGTCGACGCTGTGAACCGTTAGCCGGAGCACCTGCGTGAGCCGCTGCCCACCGAGGAACAGCGCCAGCTCGATCGCCGCCAGCGCATCGTCGAACTGCGCGGCGCGGCGCTCCTGGAGTAGTCGGACGAACTCGCCCAGCTCGGCCTCGGTCAGCACCACATCTCGTGACTTGCTGAAGCTCGACAGCGCGCCGGTCGCGGCGATCGGGTTGGTGTCGACGCCGAACAGCACCAGCTCCGAAGGTGCCTCGGGATTTGTCTCCGCACCGAGGGCCAGGGCATAGGCTGCCCGGAGGTACGCGCGCAGCTTCGCCGCGGTTCTCCCCTTTCCAGCCTCGACCACCGCCCGGATCATCGCTGTCGCCTGCTTCGAAGTCAGGTCGCGCGCCGGGACCGGCTCGAAGTCGCTGCCCTTCACGTAGTTCTTGAACAGGTTTTCGGCATCGGCGGCGGACGACTTGCCGCGCTTGCGCTGGTGATCGACGTACCAGTCGCACAGCTTGCCCAGGGTGTACTCAGCCGCCCTCGCCTTCGCGTCCCGATGAGCCTGCCGCTCTTCCCGCTTGGCCCGCTCCTCGGCATTCATGTCCACGCCGCTGGCGAGCCTGCCGAGGGCGCTCATAGCCTTCTCTCGAGCCTGGGCGGCGGTGATCTGCCCATGGGTGCCGAGCGTGACACGGACGGTCCGCCCGTCGACGCGCTTCTCGGCAAAGTAGACCTTGGTGATTTTGCCCACCCGCAGGCCGAAGCCTGGAGCTTCGTGTCCCGGTACAGCGCCTGGCCCGCCTCGGCGGTGGGCAGCTTGTTCACGACCTCGGCGGTGAGGTGCAGCTTCGGCATGAGGCTGGTTAGTAGACTATTAGTAGGCGGCGGCGATCATGTTCGATCATGCCACCTACGGACTAAACCAGCAACATCAAGAAGCCTCTCCTATGAAACATCGCGATTGATCATGCCTACTAAGGTTCTATCAAGTTCACCGCAGGGGACTGTTAATCCGTAGGTCCCTGGTTCGAGCCCAGGTCGGGGAGCCAAGAAAAGCAAGGCCTCGCACGCAAGTGCGGGGCTTTTTGCTTTGCAGGGCTGGTCAGCGCCGCTTCGGCTGCGCCGCCACTTCCCTGAGGTTCACGGCAATCTCGAAGACGTGGATCGGGTTGCCGTCCGGATCGCGCCCCTTGGGCTCGATCGCGCGCACGTTCTCGATCTCGAATCCGCGTTCGTCGCGCAGCGTGAAGCCGCCCTGTCGGCCTGACTCGAGGGTCAGTGTCCATGTTCTTATCGTCATGGGGTCTCCCCGCTATTCGAACCGTCCCGCTCCATCATAGGAGCGGCCCGAGACTGGGCGCGCAGCCGCCCCGCACATCGGGGAGCGGGCTTCCCCGCACTGCGACTAAGCTCGCTCCCTGGTCCCTGAAGCTGCGCCGCGCTGTGATCCCGGTCCTACGGCACGGCGCCGTCCTGTCCGACAGACGAGGCCGGCACCAGGGGCAAGACTCTGCAGCGGCGTCCGTCATGCGGCGCCGCGTTCCGAATCGCTCGATCCTCCACGGCAGCCGACACCGAGATTCCCTGATGGACCGACTGGCTCTTCCCTTGGGCACCCGCTTCGGCGAGATGGAGATCGTCCGGGTCCTGGCGGTCGGCGGCTTCGGCATCGTCTACCTCGCCCGCGACCATGCGCTGGATCGAGATGTAGCGATCAAGGAGTTCCTGCCCTCTCACCTGGTCTGTCGTGGCGAGGGCTGCGAGGTCACGGTGCGCTCCCTCACTCACGCCACCACGTTCGCGCTCGCGCTGGAGTCCTTCGTCGACGAGGCCAAGCTGCTCGCCAGGTTCTCGCATCCCGCGATGGTCAAGGTCCACAGCAGCTGGAAGGCCAACGGCACGGCCTACATGGCCATGCCCTATCTTCGCGGACCCACACTGTGGGAGCTGCGGCGCTCGATGACGCAAGCGCCCACCGAGATCTGGCTGCGCTCGATCGTCGACCCGCTGCTCGAGGCCTTGCAGCTTCTGCATGCCGAGCGCATCTACCACCGCGACGTCGCGCCCGACAACGTGATCCTGACGGGCGCCGGCCTGCCGGTATTGCTCGACTTCGGCGCCGCGCGCCGACTGATCGGCGATCGCACGCAACTCCTCACCGCCGTGGTCAAGCCGCACTACGCGCCGATCGAGCAGTACGCCGAAGCGACGCGGCTTCGCCAAGGCCCCTGGACCGACCTCTACGCCCTCTCGGCGCTGGTCACCTTTCTGCTGGAAGGCAAGCCGCCGCCCGCGTCGACAGCGCGCTCGATCCACGACGACATGCACCGGCTCGCCGAGCGCCCGTTTCCCGGCCTCTCGCACGGCTTCCTTTCGGCCATCGACTGGGGTCTGTCCGTCCGGCCCGAAGACCGCCCGCAGGACGTGGCGACGTTCCGCCGCGCACTGGAGGGCACCACGGCACCGCGTGCCTTGCACCGCGCGCAGGAACTGGTGGTCACGGCAGAGCCCCCCCGGCCTCTGCGAGCCCCGCCCGCGGCGGTGGCCGGGCTGCCGTCCGTGGCACCCCGAAGCACGCTGCAGCACTCTCGCCCCTGGTTCAGGCCCTCTCTGGCCAGCCTGAGCGTGCTGCTTCCGCTTGCGATGCTGTGGCCCTTGAGTTCGAACGAGAACAGCGAGCGAGTGAGCGCTGCCGCCGGGTCACCGGTCGTGGCCGCGGCAGCACCGACCACGCTGCGCACCGAGCCGCCGCCGGCGACGGTTGACACTCCCACCCCAGCATCGACAGGACCCACGGCCGAGGACTCCCGGCCCGCCGTCTCACCGCCGAAGAACGCTGACGCGAAGCTCACCGAGACAGCCGCGAAACCGCCGCAGAGTCCCAAGCGCAGCAGCCGGTCGCGGGTCGTCGCGGCCGGCCCGACCGAACTCTGTGCCGACCGCAATTTCTTCGTGAGGCCCTTCTGCGTTCACCGGCGGTGCGAGGAGGCTCGCTTCACGAACCGCCTGGAGTGCCGGCAGCTCCGCGAAGCGGCCGAGACCCGACGCTTCTGACCGACCGGCGCCGATGTCGCCGCGTCACCCCGAACACGGGGTTGTCGACGGGAGGCGCGAGCGAGACCATGAAGGCTCTGCAACCTCCCCAGTGCCCGACATGGACACACCTGATCCTCTCAAGCCTTCGTCGCTGCCCGCTCACCGGACACTCGATGCACGCGAGGCGCTCTGGGCCGACCTGGTGCAGGATCTGACGGAGCTTCACGCGCGACTCGAGTACCTGCGGCTGCTGCTGAAGCTCGGGGTCGGTGGCGTTCAGCACTGACCTCCAGGGGACTTGTCCAGGCCCCGCGCCGGACGATCGCTCAGTCAACCGACGAGGAGCGAGACGAGCCCGAACAGCACGGCGGCCGTCGCCATGGTGCAGACGACGCGGCGACGGCGTATCGCGCTCACGATCGTGACCACCGGGTAGCGCCGGTCATAGCCGCGCCGGCCGTAGGGATCGGGCGCATCACGGAAACCCTTGCTTGCCCGCTCCCGAGTGGGCAGGCTGACGCTGGTGTCGAGTTCGTGGATCCAGGCCGCGGTGTCGACGGACGCGGCGCCACCGACCCGCGCCCCGGTGAACCAGGTTCCTGTCTCCGCCTCCGCCAGTGCAGCGGGGACCGTATCGGCAAAGTCCAACTCGGATTGCGACGTCTTCACGCTCCGATTCTGTCGGCCCGGCCGTCGGCGAGAACACCGCACGCCCCCGCAGGTGAAGGATGACGTCACCGCGGGGACGGCCCTGGTTCAGGGGGATAGCGCCGCGTCGCCGCGGCCCCCCGGCGTTCAGAAGCGGTAGCCGACGCCGATGCCGATCAGCATGGGATCGAGCTTGACTTTGCTCACGCGCACACCGGCGCCCGTGCGGACGTCCGATTCGATCCAGGCCTTCTTGATGTCGAAGTTCAGCGACCACGGACCGTCGAGCTTGAAGTCGACGCCGGCCTGCAGCGCGGGACCGACGCTGCTGCTGTCGAGGTAGAGCGGCAACACGCCCGGCACCGAGAGCTTCACGCGAGAGATGTGCGTGTAGTTGATCCCTGCGCCGACGTAGGGACGGATGCCCCCGTCCGGCAGGAAGTGCCATTGCAGCAGCAGCGATGGCGGCAACGCGTAGAACGAGCCGGCATTGAAGGCGCCGATGGCGCTGTCGTTCACCTTCACGTCCAGCTTGGTGTAGGCCAGCACCAGTTCGGCTGCCATGTTCTTGTTGAAAAAGTAGCTGATGTCGAGTTCGGGCACCCAGCGGCTGTCGACCTCGACCGCGTTGGAAGGAACCGCCAGCGACGGAATCGCGTCGGACTTGTTGTCCGGATCGATGAGCAGCGCGCGAGCGCGGATCATCCAGGGGCCTTCTTCGGCATGCAGCGCGGCGCCCGACAGCAGGCAGGTTGCAGCCAGGGCAATGCGCCCCGTCTTCTGGATCGTCTTCACGGTCTTGGTCTCCTTGTTATCCACCGTTGCAGAGGCCACGGATCGGTGGATCTCCCATGGCACGACCCCGTCAGGCGCACGAGGCGTGCCAGAGACCGCCGGTGCCGCAGAGCGCACGCCTCCCGATCCGCAGGCAATGGAATCAAGGGCTTACGGGTCCGGGCCACGGGTGCCACGGCCGGTGACTCAGTGCATCGCCCTACAAGCGCGCTGTACTTCAAAAGGCGCCAAGCGCTCACGCGGCTTGCATCCCCTGCACGCTGAGGCGCATCAACCCTGCCGCAGGGTGGAACTCCGCGCTGCCCTCAGAATCGCACCGCTTCCCGATACAGCCCCGGAGACTCGGCAACGTGCCCCAACCGTTCGGTCCCCTGTTCGTCGCGGCACTCGCCTCGGCCGCCCTCCTCCTCGGCGGCGCGGCGCACGCGGCTGCGGTGCGCACCGACCACGTCACGGCCGAACTGGTGGCCGAGCGCGGTGCGGTGGCAGCCGGTCAGACGCTCAGGATCGGACTGAAGCTCCAGCACATCCCGCATTGGCACACTTACTGGCGCAACCCGGGCGATTCGGGCCTGCCCACGACGCTGAGCTGGACGCTGCCGCCCGGCAGCCGGATGGGCGAGATCGAATGGCCAGCGCCCGAACGCCTGCCGATCGGCCCGCTGGTCAACTACGGCTACGAAGGCGAGGTGCTGCTCCCGCTGCAGTACACGGCACCGCCCGATGCCAGGCCGGGCGACACGCTGAGGCTACAGGCCCAGGCACGCTGGCTGGTGTGCAACGACGTCTGCATCCCCGAACAGGCGACGCTCGATCTGCGGTTGCCGGTGGCCGAGGCAGCGGCCGCCGACAACGCCGCACCCGCCGCGCACGCGGCACTGTTCGCGCAGGCAGCGGCGGCGCAGGCGGGGCCCCTCTCGGCGTGGACCGCGGAGGTTCAGCAGGCCGGACGGGACCTGCTGTTGACGCTCGAACCGGCAGGCGGCGACTTGCCCGCCGATGCACCGGAGGTTCATGTCTTCCCGTATGCGGAACAGTTGTTGGAACCCGCGAGCCATGCGCTCTATCGCGGCCCGCGCGGCTATGCCTTGAAGCTGAAGCTGCTGGAGGGCGCAACGGTGCCGGCCCGACTCGACGGCATCGCCGTTGCGCAGGCCGACCCCGGTGCCTCGGGGACCGCCGTCTGGGGCGGCCCGCAACGCTCGGTCGAGTTCAGCGCACCGTTGCGTCCCGTCGCGACGATCACCGTCCCCGCCGGCGCGCGCGCCGCGGCCGAGGATCGGGGCCCCGCCTCGCTGCGCGGCAGCGCCCCTGTGGGCCTGCTGGCGGCATTGGGCCTGGCCTTCCTGGGCGGCATGCTGCTGAACCTGATGCCCTGCGTGTTCCCGGTGCTGTCGATCAAGCTGCTCGGCCTCGCGCGGCAGGAGGGTGACGCCCGCCGCCTGCGAATGCACGCGCTGGCGTACGGCGTGGGCGTGGTGTGCAGCTTCGTCGCGCTCGCTGCAGCGCTGCTCGCGCTGCGTGCGGCCGGCAGCGCCGTGGGCTGGGGCTTCCAGCTGCAGGAGCCCGGCGTGGTGTTCGCGCTGGCGCTGCTGTTCTTCGTGCTCGGGCTCAACCTGGCCGGCCAGTTCGAATTCGGCCTTCTGATGCCGCAAGGGCTGGCGCAATGGCGCGCACAGCGACCAGCGGTGGACGCCTTCGGATCCGGCGTGCTCGCGGTCGTGGCGGCGAGCCCGTGCACGGCGCCGTTCATGGGCGCGGCCCTCGGCTACGCCATCGCGCAACCGCCGGCCCAGGCATTGGGCGTGTTCGCGGCGCTCGGACTCGGCATGGCCTGGCCCTATGTGCTGCTGGTGCTGCGGCCGGGCTGGCGCGCGCGGTTGCCGCGGCCCGGGCCCTGGATGCTGAGGCTCAAGCAAGGCCTGGCGTTCCCGATGTTCGCCACCGTCGTGTGGCTGCTGTGGGTGCTGGGCCAGCAAGCCGGCATCGACGGCAGCACGCGCGCGCTGGTGGCGCTGGTCGGCCTGGCTTTCGGGCTGTGGCTGGCGAGTGTGTGGCGCGGCGTGGCGGCGCGCGCGGGAGTGACCGTGCTGCTGGTCGCCGTGCTGGCCTGGGGGTGGCCGGTATCCGAGCGGGCGGCCTCACCGCAGGCCGGTAACGGCACGGCGTCGACCGCCGGCTCGCCCCACGCGGCCTGGCAAGCCTATGACGAGGCCGCCATCGACGCGCATCTGGCGCAGGGCCGGGCCGTCTTCGTCGACTTCACCGCCGCCTGGTGCGTGAGCTGCCAGGTCAACAAGCGGCTCGTGCTGCACACCGATGAAACCCTGCAGGCCTTCACCCGCTCCAACGTGGCGCTGATGCGCGCCGACTGGACCCACCGCGACGAGCGCATCACCGCCGCGCTCGGCCGGCTCGGTCGCAACGGCGTGCCCGTCTATGTGCTGATGCGCCCCGGCCGCGAGCCGCTGCTGCTGCCGGAAATCCTCACCGGAGGTCTCGTGCGCGAGGCCTTGTCGACCCTGTAGTTCCGAAGGAGATGACGATGCGAGCCTTGTCGAACAACCGCCGACGTTTCACGCTCTCAGCCGCGGCGGTCATCGCACTGCCGACCGCCCTGACGGCGCTGCCCGGTGCCGCGCTGGCCGTGAGCATCGGCGAGGCGGCTCCGGACTTCGAGCTGAAGGACACCCATGGCAAGACCGTGAAGCTCGCCGACTTCAAGGGCCGGCACGTGGTGCTCGAGTGGACCAATCCGGGCTGTCCCTTCGTGCAGAAGCACTACAGCTCGCAGAACATGCAGAGCCTGCAGAAGGAGTTCGTCGGTCGCAACGTGGCGTGGCTGAGCATCAGCTCCACCGCCCGGGGCGCCACCGACTACCTCGAGCCCGGGGCGCTGCAGGCCAAGTACCAGGGCTGGGGCGCGGCACCCACGGCGCTGCTGATGGACGATGCGGGCAGCGTCGGCAAGGCCTACGGCGCCAAGACCACGCCGCACATGTACGTCATCGACCGGGCGGCAAGCTCATCTATGCGGGCGGTATCGACGACAAGCGCTCCGCCGACCCGGCCGACGTGAAGGGCGCACGGAACTTCGTCAAGGCCGCCCTGACCGAGTCGCTGGCCGGCAAGGCGGTGAGCACCGGCACCGCGACGCCCTACGGCTGCAGCGTCAAGTACGCCAGCTGATCGCACGCCGCGGCTGCATGGCGCGGTCGCTCGCTGCCGTAGCCGCGCAGGCGGGGCACTGACCGACTTCGCGACGAGCCTCGCTCCGACATCGCTGGCGCCGCGGGCCGCCTACCGTGAGGTCCTTCGACACTCCCGGAGCATCCCATGACCCTCGGTACCCTCCTGCTGATCGTCCTGATCCTCATCCTGATCGGCGCGATCCCGAACTGGCCCCACAGCCGGAACTGGGGTTATGGCCCCAGCGGTGGCGTCGGGTTGGTGCTGCTGATCGTCATCGTGCTGCTGCTGATGGGCCGGATATGACGCGGCCATGAACCGCGCCGCACGCCTCACAGCGTGAAGGGCCGTTGCCGCAGGAAGGTCGCGGCCGGTCCCAGCACGAACAGATTGGGTGTCTGGCTCGCCGGCATGCCGGCCTTGATCCTCGCGTGGAAGCCGGCATAGTTGCCCTCGAACTTGCCCTGGTTCCAGACGCGCAGCAGCTGCTCGGTGAACGCGCCGTTGTGCTCGCCGTCGAGCGAGCTCTGGTTGTCCTGGCAACCCGACACCAGGATGACCGCGGCCTTCAGCCGGGCGGCCAGTGCCGTGAGTCGCGGACTGACCGCCAGTTGCGCCAGCGCAGCATCGGGCTCCACCGGCCGACCGCCGCTGGCGCGAGCCACGTCGCGCTGCAGTTTGTCGTAGAACGCCTGGTGGTCGCGGTAGGTCCGCCGCGCGATCGCCGGCGGCATCATGCGCGAGCGCGGCATCGGCACGCCACCGGGCGCGGGCGATGTCGCACGGGTCACGGTGCCGCTGTGGCAACTGTCGGAAAGCACCAGCACGCGCACACCCTTCGCGAAGCGACCCAACTCGGCATAGAGCTCGTCGTCGATCAGCTGCCCGTCGTACAGGCACCAGGTCTCGTCGAGCTTGTCGCTTTCCTCACCGGTCACATCGTCCACCTGGCCGCCGTGACCGGAGTAGGTCAGGAAAAACAGGTCGCCGCTCTTCAGCGCCTTCGCCGCGGCTCGGATGCGGGCGAGCAACGCTGCGCGGGTGGCCTTCCTCGTCAGCAGCACCGTCGGCTTGAGGCCCTGAGCGCGTGCCAGCGCCGCCATGTCCTCGGCGTCGAACTCGCAGGCGCTGAGCTCGCCGGTCCAGCCGCCGTAGTGCGTGCCACTGACCAGATTGAGACCGGCGTGCAGCGACAGTCCCTTGCGCTTGATCGTCTTCGTGGCCATGAACGCCCTCTCGCTCCGACAGGAAGGACCGCATCGTAGGCAGTGAGGTGACTCGGCAGCACACCTAGCTTGACGGCGGCGCGTCAGAATCCCGGGGAACCGACTTGCCTTGCCGCCCCCCGTGGACACGAACCCCAGTCAATTGATCCAGACCGTGCTGCTGTGCGGACTGGCCCTCGGCATCGCCTTCGGCGCCCTCGCTCAGGCCACGCGCTTCTGCACCATGGGTGCGATCGCCGACGTGGTGAACTTCGGTGACGCGACCCGGCTGCGCACCTGGGTCTGGGCCGCGCTGGTGGCGCTGGTCGGCACGCAGGCGCTGATCGGGCTGGGCGGCGTGGACCTGAGCGCGTCCATCTACACCGGTCGGCGCCTGAGCTGGCTGGCGCAGGGCCTGGGCGGGCTGGCCTTCGGCTTCGGCATGGTGCTGGCGTCGGGCTGCGCCTCGCGCGCCTGGTGCGCGCCGGTGGCGGCAGCCTGAAGGCCTGGTGGTTCTACTGGTCGTCGGCTTCGCGGCGCAGATGACGCTGCGCGGCGCGTTCGCGCTGCCGCGCGTCGAATGGCTGGACCCGGTCGGGCCGCTGCTGGCCGGCCCGCAGGATCTGCCTCGTGGCTGTCTCGCGTTGTCGACCTGCCGCTGCCGTGGCTGCGCGCCACGCTGTGCGTGCTGCTGGCGGTGCCGCTGCTGCTCTGGCTGCGGCGGAGCCGCGACTTCCTGCAACCGGGACCGCTGCTCGGCGGTCTGGCCATCGGCGGGCTGATCGTCGCGGCATGGTTCGTCACGGGCTCGCTCGGTCACCTGAGCGAGCACCCCGAAACCCTGGAGCCGGCCTGGCTCGCCACCCACTCGCGCCGCCCGGAAGCGCTGAGCTTCGTCGCGCCCACGGCCTACACGCTGGATCTGCTGACGCTGTGGTCCGACCGCGGCACGGTGCTGAGCTTCGGCATCACGACCGTGCTGGGCACCCTGCTCGGCGCCGCCGCCACCGCCCTGCTGCGAAGGGAGTTCCGCTGGGAGGGTTTTCGCGACGTGCGCGACACCGCCCAGCATCTGGTCGGTGCGGTGCTGATGGGCGTGGGCGGCGTCACGGCGCTGGGCTGCTCGATCGGCCAGGGACTCAGCGGGCTGTCGCTGCTGTCGGCCGGCTCGTTCATCGCGGTGGCCGGCATCGTCGCCGGTGCCGTGGCGGCGCTGCGCTACCAGGCCTGGGTCATTGAGCGCGAGGCCTGAGCTCAGGCGCGCAGCGGCTCCTGCCACCACGTGGCATGCCAATGCCGCAGCAGTGCGAGGTCGATGCGCGCGGCGCGTGCGCCCTTTAGGTGCGGCGACGGCGCCGCCGGGTGGTCCAGGTCGTCGCAGACAGCAAGCGCGCCCTCGAAGGCGTGGCTCGCGAAATTCAGGCTGCGCGTCACCAGCGTCGCGATGCCGGCGGCGCGGGCCGCGGCCAGTCCGTTCGGCGAATCCTCGATCGCGAGCGTCTCGTCGGCGTCGAGTTGCAGCGCATCCAGGCATCGCAGGTAGACCTGCGGGTCGGGCTTCTTCACCGGCGCGTCCTCGCCGCAGACGATGGCCGCGAAGCGTGTGGGCCAGTTCGTGCCGAGCTGCGCGCCCAGCAAGGCCTCCAGGTTCACGCGCGACGTGGTGGTGGCAATGGCCAGCTGCACCCCGCTCGCCGTGGCCTCGTTCATCAGCCGCAGCACGCCGGGGCGCAGCGCGATCGCGCCGCGCTCCACGAGCTGGCCGTAGCGGCGGTTCTTCTCGGCATGCAGTGCCGCGGCCAGACGGTCGCGCTCGGCCGCGCCGGCAGGAGCGTCGGCCTGCGTGGTCATGTCGTGCAGCAGGCGCTCGCGTCCCCCGGTCACGCGCAGCAGCTCGGTGTAGCGCTCGACGCTCCATCGCCACGGCAGGCCGAGCGCCTCGAAGGCTTCGTTGAACGCGACGAGATGACCGTCGCGTTCGGTCTCGGCCATGGTGCCATCCACATCCCACAGCAAGGCGGCCAGCATCAGCGTCTCCCGTTCGTGAATCGTTGCGTCACATCATGCCGGCAGCGGCCCCAGCACGGCGTCCACCTCGTCGGCGATCGCCGGCAGGTTGGGAAACAGCCGGTCCGGGTTGGAATCCTCGATCGGCACCCCCGCGTTGTAGCCGTGCGGCACCGCCCAGGCCCGCACGCCGGCGTTGCGTGCGCTCTCGACGTCGATCGACGAGTCGCCCACATGGGCCGCCTCGTCGGCGCTGACGCCGTGGTGGCGCAGCACATGGGCCAGGACGCCGTTGTGCGGCTTCTTGACCGGCAGCGTGTCGCCGCCGATCAGCATGCTGAAGTAGCCGTCGAGCCGCGTCACCGCCAGCACGCGCTCGGCATGACGCTGCTCCTTGTTGGTCACGCACACCAGCCGCACGCCCTGGTCGCGCAGGCGTTCGAGCGTCGCGACACAGCCCGGGTACGGTTTGCCGAAGCAGCCTGCCGTCTCGGCGTAGTGGTGCTCGAAGCGCTCCAGCACCGCCTCGGCCTGCACCCGCTCCGACAGCGCCGGCTGCTCCAGCATCACGCGCGCCAGCAGCTTGAGCATCAGCTCGCGCGTGCCGCGGCCGATCAGGTTGGTGATCTCGGCCTGCGGCCGGCGCTCGATGCCGACATCGTCGAAGGCGCGGTGCACGGCCTCGGCGATCTCGGCGGCGGTGTCGACCAGGGTGCCGTCGAGGTCGAAGCTCACGAGACGGATCGTCATGTTGTTCCTTGGTTCAGGGGTCGACGCAGCGGGCTCACTGCAACTGGGCTCGGCGGATCTCCATCAGCCGCAGGATCATCGGCGTCAGGATCAGCTGCATCGCCAGGTCCATCTTGCCGCCCGGCACGACGATGGTGTTCGCACGGCTCATGAACGAGTTGTCGATCATCGACAGCAGGTAGGGAAAGTCGATGCCGCGCGGGTTCTTGAAGCGGATCACCGTGAGGCTCTCGCCGGCCGTCGGGATGTCGCGCGCGATGAAGGGGTTGGAGGTGTCGACCACCGGCACGCGCTGGAAGTTGATGTCGGTCTCGCCGAACTGCGGCACGATGTAGTGCACGTAGTCGTGCATGCGCCGCAGGATCACGTCGGACACCGCCTCCTTGGAATAGCCGCGGTCCCTGGTGTCGCGGTGGATCTTCTGGATCCACTCGAGGTTGATGATCGGCACGACACCGATCTTCAGGTCGGCGTGCCGCACCATGTCGATGCTCTCGGTCTTCACGCAACCGTGCAGGCCCTCGTAGAACAGCAGGTCGGTATCGGCCGGCGTCTCCACCCAGGGCGTGAAGGTCCCGGGCTCCTGCTGGTAGGGCTCGGCTTCCTCGGGGCTGTGCAGGTAGTAGCGCGAACGGCAGCGCCCGCCCTGCCCGTAGGCGCGGAACTGCTGCTCCAGCAGCGCCCACTCGTTGGTGTCGGGCCCGAAGTGGCTGACGGCACGGCCCTCCAGATCGCCCTGGGCGATGCGCTCCTTCATCTCCTGCCGCGAGAAGCGATGGAATGCATCGCCCTCGATGACCGCCGGACGGATGCCCTCACGCCGGAAGATGTTCTCGAACACGCGCTTGACGGTGGTCGTCCCGGCCCCACTGGACCCGGTGACCGCGATGACGGGATGCTTGCGGCTCATGCGTCGGCCTAGGCTTGCGGCTGGATGAACAGCGAGCGTGTCTTGAACAGCTGCCAGGACACATTGGCGCTCGGGTCCTCATGGTAGGTCACGATGCGCTCGACCTCGTCGCGCGATCCCAGGATCACCGGCACCTTGTGGTGCAGCGCGTCGGGCACCAGCTCCAGCAGCGGGCCGGTGCCGGTGGTCGCCGCCGCACCGGCCTGCTCCATCAGCCAGGCCATCGGCGCGGCCTCGTACAGCAGCCGCAGGCGCCCGGGCCTGAAGGGCTCCCTGCTGTCGCGCGGGTACAGGAAGACGCCGCCGCGCGTGAGGATGCGGTGCACCTCGGCCACCAGGCTGGCCACCCAGCGCATGTTGAAGTCGCGGCCGCGTGGCCCGCTCTGGCCCGCCAGGCACTCGGCCACGTAGCGCTGCACCGGCTTCTCCCAGAAGCGCTGGTTCGAGGCGTTGATCGCGAACTCGGTGGTCGACACCGGCACTTCCACGTCCGCCCGCGTCAGCACCCAGCGAGCGGCGTCGCCGGGCGCGTCCGGGTCGAGGGTGAACATGTGCACGCCCTGGCCCAGGCTCAGCACCAGCACCGTCGAGGGGCCGTAGATCGCGTAGCCGGCCGCCACCTGGCGCCGGCCCGGCTGCATGAAGGCGGCCGCGCTGGCCGGCGTGCCGCGGAACAGGTGGGGCAGCACCGAGAAGATGCTGCCGATCGCCACGTTGGTCTCGACGTTCGACGAGCCGTCGAGCGGATCGAACACCACCAGGTAGGCGCCGCCGCTGCCGTGCTCGGGCGACACCGTCACATCGGCGTGCTCCTCGCTGACCCAGCCGGCCACATGGGTGCAGGCCGACAGCGCCTGCGACACGCAGGCATCGGCCAGCACGTCGAGCCGCTGCTGCGGCTCGCCCTGCGAGTTGAGCGAGCCGGCGCCGCCGAGCTGCCCCGCCAGCGGCGCGCGCGCGGC
>NZ_AZND01000075.1:0-15481 GCF_000576205.1 Methylibium sp. T29
GGTCGGCGTCAACATGGTAGACGTAGAGCGACTCGTCGCCGAGCAGTTGCCGGGCCGGGGCGAGCAGCCGAGGGGCGCGCGCGGCGGCGTGGAACGGCGGTGAGGCGGTTGGCCCGTCCGCCTCGTGGACGCGGTAGATCGTCTTGGCCACGCCGCCGACACGTTCGCGCACGAGGTGGTCGGTGTCGATGCCTTGCAGCCGCTGGAGTTCGGCCTTCATGGCCGCGACTTCCGCCGGCGCCAGCAGTTCGGGCAGGACGATGAAGCCGTCGCGGCGGTAGCGCGCGAGTTGGTCGGTTGAGAGTTGCATGGATGGTTGCCTTGAATGACGTCGGAACAATGGCACAGCACTGGCATGCCAGTCAAGTTCCAGAACAATCCTCCCCGCTCGTCACAGGGTCGATCGGCGTCACGGCGCGACCGTGCTGCGCGAGAAGCTGTCCAGGTCGTCGATCAGGGCGTCGCTGGCCGCTACCGCCGCAGCTTCGACGCCGGAGGCGAGCGCCTCGGCCAGGCTCACATGGAGCTGCATCGTGCGTTCCGTGCCGGGCCACACCGCCTGGTGGAAGAACCAGAAGCGCCGCGAGACCGCGTGCAGCGCGGCGACAGACTGGGCGGCGATCTCGTTGCGGGCCGCGTGCGCCGCCATCGCATTCATTTCGGCATCGCACTGCAGGAAATCGGCCACCGCGCCGGCCTTCACGGCCCTGGCCATTTGCCGGGCAATCGTCGCCATGCGCTGGCGCTCGGCGACCGTGGCCCGGCGCGCGGCAAGGCGGGCGATCAGTCGGTCCAGCTCGCGACGCGTCTCCAGCACCAGCAGCTGCCGGCGAAGATCGATCTGGGTGACCACGACCCCGCGACGCGGCAGAATCTGCACGAGGTGCTCGCGCGACAGGCGCTGTAACGCTTCCCGAATCGGTGTCGTGCCGATTCCGATGAGTGCGCTGAGGCTTGCCTCCGAGACCACGCTGCCCGGCGCCAGCTGCAGCGTGACGATGAGTTCCTCGAGGCGCTGGTAGGCCTTCTCGTTAAGCGTCAAGCCCCAATCGCCGGGCGCCGCCGCGCCTTCGTCGCTGAGCGATGCTGGCGCTGTATTCCTGGTGGGAGCGCCGGGGGTACGGCCACGATGGCTCGCTGGCAAGTTGGTTTTTCGCATGAGCAGGCGAAGTGTACGAGCCGCCGCCGGACCGTCGAAGATCTCACCTGCTTTTCTGCGCCGCGAGGGGCGCACATCTCCGTGTGTTCGCCTCGCGACGCTCCCGGCGTACGGTGCCTGTTTTGCCGCGAAACTGCGCGCCCACGTTCTTCAAAGTTCTCCGTTCGCGAACCTTGGCTGGTAGGCGTCTCGGTCGTGTGAATCGCAGCAATCATTACGGAAAGTGCGCGAAGATCTTTAGCCGTGATTCGTCGCTTGGCCACAGCGAGCCCTCGCCTAGCGCTGCTGGTGATCGTTCTGGGTGAGCGTGTTCTTGCCGGCCAGCCTGTGGGCGCCGAGCCTTGCGCCCGTTGAAGGGCACAAGTTGTTAATCGCACATTCCTGGGTGTGCTCGAAGTCAGGAGCTCACCTGACGGTATGACATCGGCTGCCCGAAAGCGGTCGTCGACGGGTGGCCGCATCTGGCCGGGTGAGTGAGACCACGAACGTCCGCTTCATGGTGGTGAGACCGCAAGAGCGATGGCCTGCCGGCCGACCGCTTTGGAGCAGCGCGTCCGGCCGGTTTGGGTCGGCCGGAGACGCTCGGTCAGGAGGTGAGCTGCCATTTGGGGCTGGTTGAAGACGCTTGATCTGCCTCGGATACCGTCACAGGTCGCTCCAATACCGACAGGAAGTACCGCCTTGGACACTGGATACCGTCGCCCGCCTCCTTACAGGCGAGGTTGAGTCAAGTTCCCCAGCGCGGAAGTCGCCCGCCGGGCCGGCCTGCACTGGAGGAGGCGATACCGTCACGGAGGCCGGCGATACCGTCATTGGCTCGCAGCACGGCACTTCGGATACCGTCACGCTTGAGTGAGGGCGTCCTGTGCTACCTTGCGGTCGGCCTTGAAGTGGGTTTCATCGCTCCAGGTCATAAGGGTGACCTTTGTCATGCATTGCTTGGTGACGGTATAGATGTCGGTATCCGGCCGATTTCCGGCCAACGAAGCTCGGTTCTTACCTATGAAAAGCGCCCGCCTGTTGACAATAGAGTGGGAATAGGGCGATCTGCAGCGGGGCGGGCGTCGTCGCACGGCAGCTTTGCCTCGTCAGATCAGATCGGCGCGGGTTGACAACGACTTGCGGTGGTGCCTCGATTGAATATAAGATAACGCGAATTATTATCATTCGCGGTATTTTTGATCGAACCATCCCATGGATTCAATTGCCGCCCGCCTTTGGGTTTGGCCGGTCGTTCTGGGTGTCTTGACGGCTACCGGCCTCGTGTCGGCGTTGTTGTCGGATGCCTGGGGCGACGTGTGGTCGTGGTTCGCGCTCAGTGTGCCGGTTGCGGTCATGACTTGGCATGGCGCACGCCGACGCGTGCGGCCCGCCACCGATCGAACCCCCTAAGGAACAAACGATGAGAACACTCGCCTCCGTGGCGCTGGCTGCGGCTATGGCCTGTCAGCTCCCCGCCGCGCACGCGCAATCCGAAACGCCATCGGCCCCGGCCGACGCGAACGCGACCGTGACGCTGCCGCCGATCACCGTGAAGGCCAGTGCCGACGCCTCGGCGCAAGGGCTGTCCCCGGCGTTTCCGGGCGGGCAGGTGGCGCGCGGCGGGCGCGCCGGCATCCTCGGCACCAAGGACAACCTGGACACGCCGTTCAGCATCACCAGCTACACCAACGAACTGATCCAGGATCGCCAGGCCAGGAGCGTCGGCGACGTGCTGCAGAACGATCCGGGCGTGCGCGTGGCGCGCGGCTTCGGCAACTTCCAGGAGTCGTACTTCATCCGCGGCTTCATCCTCGGCTCTGACGACGTGGCCTACAACGGCCTGTACAACCTGCTGCCGCGCCAGTACATCGCGACGGAATTGTTCGAGCGCGTGGAGGTGTTGCGTGGCGCGTCCGCCTTCCTGTCCGGCGCCACGCCGTCGGGGGGTGGCCTCGGCGGCAGCATCAACCTGCTGCCCAAGCGCGCCTCCAACGAAGACCTGAACCGCGTGACGGTCGGCGCGGCCAGCGGGCCGCAGGGCAGCGCGGCTGTGGATATCTCCCGTCGCTTCGGTCCGGACCGGAGCACCGGCTTGCGCCTGAACGCGGCTTACCGTGATGGTGATACCGCGGTCGACGAGGAAAAGGCCCGTCTCGGCCTCGTCTCGTTGGGCGCCGACTGGCGCAGCCGCGACGTGCGACTGTCCGGCGACATCGGCTTCCAGGACAACCGGCTGAAGCGCACCCGCAGCAGCGTGACGCTGGGCGATTTCCTGACGCCGGTGACGGCGATGCCGGCCCTGCCGGACAACGAGACGAACGCATCGCAACCGTGGTCGTACTCGAACGAGAAAGACGTTTTCGGTACCTTGCGCGGCGAAGTCGACCTCGGAGCCGACGTCACGGCCTGGGCGGCCTACGGCTTGCGTCGAAGCGACGAGGCCAATTCGCTGGCGAACTTCACGCTGCTCGACCCGGTCAGCGGCGACGGCTACACCTATCGCTTCGACAACACCCGCGAAGACCGCGTCGACACCGGCGAGTTGGGGCTGCGAGGCAAGCTCAGGACGGGCAGCGTGGGTCACGAGTGGGTCGTTTCGGCGTCCTACTTCAAGCTGGAAACGAAGAACGCCTATCTGTTCGACTTCGGCAACCAGCAGGCCACCAACCTCTATCGTCCGGTGCGGTCGCCCGAGCCGGCATTCAGCGCCGGCGCCGGCGGCGGCAACGATCTGGCGTCGCCGGCGCTGACGGCGCGCACCCGCCTCACCAGTCTGGCGCTCGGCGACACCTTGTCGTTCGATGGCGATCGCTTTCTGCTGACACTGGGTGCCCGCCATCAGACCCTGCGCATCGAGAACTACGCCTACACCACCGGCGTCGCTGCACCGGTCTACGACGACAGCCGCGTCAGCCCGCTGGTCGGCGCGGTCTACAAGGCGACGAAGCAGTTGTCGCTCTACGCCAACTACATCGAGGGCCTGAGCAAGGGTGACACCGCGCCGGCCACTGCCAACAATCCGAACGCCATGCTGGCGCCCTATGTCTCCAAGCAGAAGGAGATCGGCGCGAAGTACGAGGCCGATCGCCTGGGCCTGGGTGCAGCGCTCTTCAGCACCGACAAGCCGCGAGCGGTGGGTGGCACCACCGGGACCACGTTCACCGCGGGCGGCGAGGATCGCCACCGGGGTGTCGAGCTGACCGCCTACGGCGAGGCCGTACGCGGCCTGCGCGTGCTGGGCGGCCTGACTTGGCTCGATGCCAAGCAGAAGGAAACCGGCAGTGCGGCCACCGAGGGCAAGCGCACGCTGGGCATTCCCCGCACGCAGGCCAATCTCGGCGTCGAGTGGGACGTGACCGGCGTGCAGGGCCTCGCGCTCGACGCCCGCGTGGTCCGCACCGGGTCGGTCTACGCCGACAGCGCCAACACGTTGCGCGTGCCCGGCTGGACCCGGGTGGATGTGGGGGCGCGCTACCTGTTGGACGTGCAGGACCGCCTGGTGACGCTGCGCGCGCGCATCGACAACCTGACCGACCGTGACTATTGGGCATCGGTCGGCGGTTACCCGGATGCCGGCTATCTGAACATCGGCGCGCCCCGCACCTTCGTGCTGAGCGCCAGCGTCGACTTCTGAACGAGGCGGCTGCATGCTCGATGCCCGCGCGATCCGCACCTGGACCTGGCTGCACAAGTGGAGCAGCCTGGTCTGCACGGTGTTCATGCTGCTGCTGTGCCTCACCGGCCTGCCGCTGATCTTCCATCACGAGATCGGCCACCTGCTCGGCACCGAGGTCGAGGCGCCGCCGATGCCGGCCGGCACCCCCTACGCCGACCTGGACCGCGTGCTGGAAGTCGCGCGGGCGCGCCACCCCGAGCGCGTGGTGCAGTTCGCCTCGCAGCCCGAGGACAGCACCGACCTGTGGTTCGTCACGCTCACGCCCACGCCCGCGCCGACCGAGGACTTCAAGTCGGTGGCAGTCGACGCGCGCACGGCCGAGGTGCTGGCCGAGCCGAAGTTCGACGAGGGCTTCATGCACGTGATGTTCAAGCTGCACGTCGACCTGTTCGCGGGCCTGCCGGGAACGCTTTTCCTCGGGTTTATGGGGCTGCTGCTGCTCGTGGCCATCGTCAGCGGCGTGGTGCTGTACGCGCCCTTCATGCGCAAGCTGCGCTTCGGCGAGGTGCGGCGCGAGCGGTCCGCGCGCGTCAAATGGCTGGACCTGCACAACCTGCTGGGCATCGTGACGCTGGTCTGGGCCTTCGTGGTCGGGGCCACCGGCGTCATCAACACCTGGGCCGACCCGCTGGTGAAGTACTGGCAGTACGACCAGCTCGGTGCACTGCTCGCGCCCTACCAGGGCCAGCCGCCGGTACCCGTGGGCGAGCGCGGTTCGGTCCAGCGATCGCTGGACGGCGCGCTGGCGCACGCGCCGGGCCGCAAGCTGTCGTTCATCGCCTTCCCGGGCACGGCCTTCTCGAGCCCGCACCACACCACCTTCTTCCTGCGGGGGGATGAGCCGCTCACGTCCAAGCTGCTGCAACCCGTGCTCGTCGACGCGAAGACCACCGAGGTCACCGCGGCGCCGGCGCTGCCGTGGTACCTGACCGCGCTGATGGTGTCGCAACCGCTGCACTTCGGCGACTACGCCGGCCTACCGATGAAGATTCTTTGGGCGCTGCTGGACATCGCCACCATCATCGTGCTCGGCAGTGGCCTGTACCTGTGGCTGCAACGCAAGCAACCCAGACCGCTGGCCGACGAGGCCGGCGTGGCGCAGCCCGCTACTTGACGCGCTGCTTCTCGAGCTTGCGCGCCAGCGTGCGACGGTGCATGCCGAGCCGGCGCGCGGTCTCGGAGATGTTGAAGCCGGTCTCGGCCAGGGTCTCGTGGATGCGCTCCCACTCCAGCGTCTTGATGGAGCTGGCGCGCTGCGTCAGGTCGACCTCGGCGTTGCCCTCGGCGCGCCCGAAGGCCGCCTCGATGTCGTCGGTGTTGGAGGGCTTGGCTAGGTAGTGGCAGGCGCCGAGCTTGATGGCTTCCACGGCGGTGGCGATGCTGGCGTAGCCGGTCAGCACGACGATCAGCATCTCGGGGTCGTGCGCGTGCAGCGTGCGCACGCACGCCAGGCCGGAGCCGCCGCCGGCCAGCTTGAGGTCGACCACCGCATAGCCCGGCGTGCGCTCCCCCAGCAGCGCCGCCACCTGCTCCAGATTCGCCGCCAGCAGCACCGTGTAGCCGCGGCGCTCGAACGAGCGGCCCAGTGTGCGGGCGAAGGAGGCATCGTCCTCGACGATCAGCAGCAGCCGCTCAACGTCCATGGGCTTCCGGTTCCTCGAGCGTGATCGCTGACAGCGGCAGCCGTATTGTGACGATCGCGCCACCGCTCGAGCGGTTGCGCGCAGCGACGGTACCGCCCAGCGTGCGCACGACGTTGACCACCAGGAACAGTCCCAGGCCGCCCCCGGGCCGCCCCTTGCTCGACTGGTAGGCTTGCCGAACTGCGCCAGCATCTCCGGCGCGAAGCCGGGTCCGGTGTCCTTGACGGTCAGCACCAGCGTGTCGCCGTCGCGGTCGACATCCAGGCCGACCCAGCGTGGCGAGGCCTCGAGCGCGTTGTCGAGCAGGTTGTGCAGGGTCTGCTTGACGGCCGAATCCGAGACGATCGGCGGGTCGTCGTCGCCGAAGCGGTTCGCATAGGTCAGCGTGACGGCGGGTCGCGTGGTGCGCCATTCGGCCAGCAGGTCGTCCAGGAAGCGACCCAGCGTGGTGGCCACCGAGGCCTCGCCGCGCGCCTTGCCGGCCGACAGCAGGATACCGCTGACTATCGCCTTGCAGCGCTCGATCTGCGTCTGCATCTCGCAGACCTCGCCGTGCAGTTCGGGGTCGGAGGTGAAGTGCGGCAAGTGGCGCCAGTCGCCGAGGATCACCGACAGCGTCGACAGCGGCGTGCCGAGCTCGTGGGCCGCGCCGGAGGCGAGCAGCCCCATGCGCACGATGTGGTCCTCCTCGGCTGCGCGCTGGCGCAGTGCGGCGAGCCGCGCGTCACGGTGGCGCAGGTTGCGCTCGATGCGGGTGACGAAGGTGACCAGCAGCGCGGCGTCGAGCACGAAGCAGATCAGCAGGCCGCGGATGTAGGGGCTGGCGAGACCGCCCCCGGGGTCGAGCGGGATCGGCAACGGGCGGTGCAGGCTGGTGAGGGCGACGACGCAGCCTCCGGTGATCGACACCAGCGTCCAGATCGACGCCGTCTCCAGCAGCACGGCTCCCAGGATCACCTGCAGCAGGAACAGGAAGACGAAGGGGTTGCCGGTCCCACCGCTCAGAGAGAGCTGGACCGTCAGCGCGCCGACGTCGACCAGCAGCGCGACGAAGAGCTCGCGGTCGGACACCCGCTGGCGCGATCGCCAGCGAGCCTGACTCGCGACGTTGAACGCGACCAGGCAGGCCAGCGTCGCCGCCATCTGCTCCAGCGGCAGCCGGATCCCGAAGCCGAAGTGCACGACCGCGATCGTCGCCACCTGGCCCACCACCGCGATCCAGCGCAGCTGGATCAGCTGCTGCATGTTGTTCAGGCCGGTCGAGGTGTCGACGATCGCGGCGCGAGCGCCGGTCGTCGCCGCGTCAAGCTTGCGGCGCATCGCGCTCTCCTGCGGGGACGGCTGCTGCGCCGCGGCGGCGGCGAGCGTCGTGCACCACCCACAGTGCCGCGCCGGCAACCATGAACGCCAGCGCGAACCAGGTCAGTGCGTACACGAGGTGGTTGTTGGCAAAGCGGATCACCGTGAGCCCGCCGACCGGCCCGTCGCCGTCCGGCACCGGCGCGGCGCCGGCGTCCGCGTCGACGAAATAGGCGCAATCTGCCCAGGCCGTGGGCGCGAGCGATGCCGGCCACGTCGCGCGAGGTCCAACGGTCGGCCGCAGGGTCGTTGCGGCGCAGGAAACCGCCGCCCGGTTCGCTCAGCCGCAGCAGTCCGGTCACGACGATCTCGTCGCCCGCAACCGCCGCCGGCGCGCGCCAGCCGGACGGCACGAAGCCGCGGTTCACCAGCACCACGCTGCCATCGGCCTGCCGCAGCGGCGTCAGCAGCCAGTGACCCGCGCCGAGCACGGTGACCGCCTGCACGCGCGTGGCCTGCGCGTGCAGATAGCGTCCGGCGAGCCGGACGCGGCGGTACTCGTCGGTGGCCTCGGTGACCTCGGGCCAGCGTGCGCGCTCGGGCGCCGCGACCGGCGCCGCGTGCACGCGCTGCTCGACGCGCTCGATCAGGTCGAGCTTCCAGGCGCGCCGCTGGAGCTGCCAGCCGCCGAGCGCGGTGAACACGACGAAGGCCGCCAGGGCCGCGGCCGCGACAACCAGGCGCACGTGCGTCGATCGGCCGGCGTCGGGCGCGGCAGCGTGCCGGCCCGCCGGGCTCAAGGCATGTTGCGCACTTCGTGCATCGACGCCGGCATCATGTTGTGGTTGAGGTGGTACATCACCCACAGCGAGCCGCTCAGCGTGATCACGACGAGCACGAGCGTGAAGATCAAGGCCAGGATCGTCCATCCGCCTTCGGACTTTGCGTTCATGTGCAGGAAGTAGACCATGTGGACGACGATCTGCACCGCGGCGAAGCCGAGGATGACGAGGGCCGTGAGGCCCGACGAGGCGATCACCTTGCCCATCACCAGCCAGAACGGGATCGCGGTCAGCACCAGCGACAGCATGAATCCGATGACATAGCCTTCAGCGAGCCGTGGCCGGCCTCGTCGCCCTCATGGCCGTCGTGGTGGTGCGTATCGACCGGCGCGCTCATGGCAGCACTCCCATCAGGTAGACGAAGGTGAAGACGCCGATCCAGACGACGTCGAGGAAGTGCCAGAACATCGACAGGCACATCAGGCGGCGCCGGTTCTCCGCGACCAGGCCGTGGCGACCGACCTGGACCATCAGCGTGACCAGCCACACCACGCCGAAGCTCACGTGCAGCCCGTGCGTGCCGACCAACGTGAAGAACGAGGACAGGAAGGCACTGCGCTGCGGCACCGCGCCCTCGTGGATCAGGTGCGCGAACTCGTAGAGCTCCAGGCCGATGAAGCCCGCGCCGAACAGTCCGGTGATCGCGAGCCACAGCAATGTCGCGCCCTGGCGGCGGCGCTGCATCTCGATCATCGCGAAGCCGTAGGTGATCGAGGACAGCAGCAGCAGCGAGGTGTTGATCGCGACCAGCTTCAGGTCGAACAACTCCGCGCCGCTCGGGCCGCCGGCATAGCTGCGGCCCAGCACGCCGTGCACCGCGAACAGGCAGGCGAAGATGAGGCAGTCGCTCATCAGGTAGAGCCAGAAGCCGAGCAGCGTGCCGTTCTCGACATGGTGCTCACCGACGACGTGGAAGCGCGGCGTGGCCGTCGCGCCGGCGGTGCCCGGCAGCGCCGGGGCGAGGGTGGCGGTATCAGACATGGGCGGCAGCGAGCAGGCGGGTGCGGGCTCCCTCGACGCGGGTCACCTCGTCGGCCGGGATGTGGAAGTCGCGGTGGTAATTGAAGGTGTGCACGATCACCGCCACCATCAGCACGGCGAAGGCGACACCGGCCAGCAGCCACATGTGCCAGACCAGCGCGAACGCGCAGACCGCCGCGATCGCCGAGATCACGAAGCCGGCGCCGGTGTTCTTCGGCATGTGGATCGCGGTGTAGCCGTTGAGCGGTCGTGCGTAGCCGCGCGACTTCATGTCGTGCCAGGCGTCGTTGTCGTGCACGATCGGCGTGAACGCGAAGTTGTAGGCCGGCGGGGGCGAGGCGGTCGACCACTCCAGCGTGCGGCCGTCCCAGGGGTCGCCCGTCATGTCGCGCAGCGCGTGGCGGCGACGGAAGCTCACCACCAGCTGGATCAGGAAGCAGGCGATGCCCAGCGCGATCAGCACCGCGCCGAAGGCGGCGATCTGGAACCAGATCTGCAGCGAGCTGTCCTCGAAGTGGCTGACGCGGCGCGTCACGCCCATCAGACCCAGCACGTACAGCGGCATGAAGGCGAGGTAGAAGCCGCTCAGCCAGAACCAGAACGAGCACTTGCCCCAGAACGGATCGAGCTTGTAGCCGAAGGCCTTGGGATACCAGTAGGTGATGCCGGCCAGCAGGCCGAACAGCACGCCACCGATGATCACGTTGTGGAAGTGCGCGATCAGGAACAGGCTGTTGTGCAGCACGAAGTCGGCCGGTGGCACCGCGAGCAGCACGCCGGTCATGCCGCCGATCACGAAGGTGACCATGAAACCCACGGTCCACAGCATCGGCACCTCGAAGCGGATGCGGCCGCGGTACATCGTGAACAGCCAGTTGAAGATCTTCGCGCCGGTCGGGATCGAGATGATCATCGTCGTGATCCCGAAGAAGGAGTTGACGCTGGCGCCCGAGCCCATCGTGAAGAAGTGGTGCAGCCAGACCAGGTAGGACAGGATCGTGATGACCACCGTCGCGTAGACCATCGAGGCGTAGCCGAAGAGGCGCTTGCCGGAGAAGGTGGACACCACCTCGGAGAAGATGCCGAACACCGGCAGCACCAGGATGTAGACCTCGGGGTGGCCCCAGATCCAGATGAGGTTCACGTACATCATCGCGTTGCCGCCGAGGTCGTTCGTGAAGAAGTTCGTGCCGACGTAGCGGTCCAGCGAGAGCAGCGCCAGCACGGCGGTCAGCACCGGGAAGGCCGCGACGATCAGCACGTTGGTGCACAGCGCGGTCCAGGTGAAGACCGGCATCTTCATCAGCGTCATGCCCGGCGCACGCATCTTGACGATGGTGGCGATCAGGTTCACGCCGGAGAGCAGGGTGCCGACCCCGGCGATCTGCAGCGACCAGATGTAGTAGTCGACCCCCACGTCGGGGCTGAAGGCGATGCCCGACAGCGGCGGGTAGGCCAGCCAGCCGGTCTTGGCGAACTCGCCGACGAACAGCGACACCATCAGCAGGCCGGCGCCGAAGGTCGTCATCCAGAAGCTGAAGTTGTTCAGGAACGGGAAGGCCACGTCGCGGGCGCCGATCTGCAGCGGCACGACGAAGTTCATCAACCCGGTGACCAGCGGCATGGCCACGAAGAAGATCATGATCACGCCGTGGGCCGTGAAGATCTGGTCGTAGTGGTGCGGCGGCAGGTAGCCCAGGTTGTCGCCGAAGGCGATGGCCTGCTGGGCCCGCATCATCAGGCGTCGGCGAAGCCGCGCAGCAGCATCACCAGGCCCAGGATGATGTACATGATCCCGATCTTCTTGTGGTCGATGCTGGTGATCCAGTCACGCCACAGCGTTCCCCAGGCGCGGAAGCAGGTCAGCGCGCCGAGGACCGCGATGCCGCCCAGCACCACCATCGCGAAGGTCGCGAGCAGGATGGGCTCGTGCAGCGGGATGGCGTCCCAGGTCAGGCGGCCGAACAGGAGCTTCGTCGTATCGGGATGGTCGAACATCGTGGGTGCGGGGCCAGGGGGATCGGTCGGCGAGGCGGGCGGGGCGCGGGCCGGCTCAGGGGGTCGCGACGAACGCGGGACGCGTGGCGGCGTCGGTGGCGACGAGTGGTGCATCGGCATCGGCCACGGTGCAGACCGCGTCCGGGCCGTTCGGCAGCGCGTTCGCGCCGGCGCCGCGGCGCGCGTCCAGGGCCATGATCTGCTTCATGCACAGCGTGCCGGGCTCGACGCAGCGGTCGACGATGGCGTCATAGAGGTCGGGGGCGACGCGGGCGTAGCGGCGCGCCGGTTCGCGCTCGCTGGGCTTCTCGAGCTGAAGGTAGGCGGTGCGGTCGAGCGTGCCCCGGCCCGCGCGGGTGGCGTCGACCCAGCGATGGAAATCCTGCGGCGCCATGCCGCGGAAGGTGAAGCGCATGCCGGAGAAGCCCGCGCCGCTGTAGTTGGCCGAGAAGCCTTCATAGTCGCCCACCCGGTTGATCACCGCGTGCAGCTTGGTCTCCATGCCGGGCATCGCGTAGATCTGGCCGGCCAGCGCGGGGATGTAGAACGAATTCATCACCGATGACGAGGTGATCTTGAAGCGGATCGGCACGTCGACCGGCGCGGCCAGTTCGTTGACGGTGGCGATGCCCTGCTCGGGGTAGATGAACAACCACTTCCAGTCGAGCGCCACCACCTCGACGGTCAGCGTCGGCGTGTCCGGCGCGACCGGGCGCTGCGCGTCGATGCGCTGCAGCGGACGGTAGGGATCCAGCGTGTGGGTGCTGATCCAGGTCACGGCACCGAGGGCGATGATGATCAGCAGCGGCGCGGCCCAGATCACCAGCTCGAGCTGGGTGGAGTGGTCCCAGTCGGGGGCGTAGGTGGCCGCCTTGTTCGATGCGCGGTAGCGCCAGGCGAACAGCAGCGTCAGCACGATCACCGGCACGATGATCAGCAGCATCAGCACCGTGGAGACCACGATCAGGCGGCCCTGCTGGGCGGCGATGTCGCCGGACGGGTTCAGCAGCACGGTGTCGCAGCCGGCGAGCAGGGCGAGCGGGGCGAGCGCGAGCAGCAGACCGCGGAGTGACTTGAGTGGGCGCATGCGAGGGCGTGAGAGGTTCGGCGCCGCGGACCACGGACGGGGCGGCGCGGGCGCAATGTAGAGGCCCCGGCGCGTGCCGGCGATTGGACGTTTTGTCCTATGGCGGCCGGCGCCGCGCCATGCGAACCTGCGTCACCGTCCCGTCAAGCCGCCGTCCCGGGTCGCCCGGAGGCCGTCCGTCCGATGTCCAGCTTCAGCCACGCCCAGCCCCATCTGCCGTCGTCCAGCGCCCCCGAGCGCGACGAACGGCAGCGTTCCGCCGACCACCAGAAGGTCGCGCCCGGCGAGATCGCGGTCGGCGTCGTCATCGGTCGGGCCTCCGAGTACTTCGACTTCTTCGTCTACGGCATTGCTCGGTGCTGGTCTTCCCCGCGCTGTTCTTTCCTTTTGCCGACCGACTGCAGGGCACGCTGTACGCCTTCGTCGTGTTCTCGTTCGCCTTCGTCGCGCGGCCGCTCGGCACCGTGCTGTCGATGGCCATCCAGCGGCGCTGGAGCCGCGGCACCAAGCTCACGGTGGCGCTGTTCCTGCTGGGCACCTCGACCGCCGGCATCGCTTCCTGCCCGGCTACCAGACGCTGGGCGCGGCCTCGATCGTGCTGCTGGCGCTGTTCCGCATCGGCCAGGGCGTGGCGCTGGGCGGGTCCTGGGATGGGCTGCCCTCGCTGCTGGCGCTCAATGCCCCGCCCGAGCGTCGCGGCTGGTACGCCATGCTCGGACAGCTCGGCGCGCCACTGGGCTTCATGCTCGCCAGCGGCCTGTTCGCCTACCTGGTGGCGAGCCTGTCGACCGCCGACTTCCTGGCCTGGGGCTGGCGCTACCCGTTCTTCGTGGCCTTCGCGATCAACGTGGTGGCGCTGTTCGCGCGGCTGCGGCTGGTCGTCACCCACGAGTACGAACGCCTGCTCGACGAGCGCGAACTCGAGCCCATCGGCGTGCGCGAACTGGTCCGCAGCGAGGGCCACAACCTGGTGATCGGGGCCTTCGCGGCGCTCGCCAGCTACGCGCTGTTCCATCTGGTGACCGTGTTTCCGCTGTCGTGGGTCACGCTCTACTCGCAGCAGCCGGTGGCCGGCTTCCTGACCATCCAGATCTTCGGCGCCGCACTGGCGGCCGGTGGCATCGTCGCCTCGGGCTGGATCGCCGACCGCATCGGTCGGCGCAGCACGCTGGGCGCTTCGGCGGTGCTGATCGGCATGTTCAGCGGCTTCGCGCCCACGCTGCTGGGCGGTGGCCCGCTGGGCCAGGACGTGTTCATGCTGATCGGCTTCGCGCTGCTGGGGCTGTCCTACGGCCAGGCGGCTGGCGCGGTGACCTCGAACTTCTCGTCGAAGTACCGCTACACCGGCGCCGCGCTGACCGCCGACCTGGCCTGGCTGATCGGCGCGGCCTTCGCGCCGCTGGTCGCGCTGGGGCTGTCGGCCCACTTCGGACTGGCCTACGTCAGCATCTACCTGCTGTCGGGCGCGGCCTGCACGCTGGCCGCATTGAGCCTCAACCGCGCGCTGGGCCCTCGCGACTGAGCCTGCGCCGGCGTCCGGCGCGCTCGCTTTCCTCCATCGACGGTGGCCCGATCGGCCGCCGCCCGCAGCACAATGCAGCCCATGCCGGTCCCGGGGCGGGCCGGTGACCGATCTCATCGTGCGAGGAGAAGACCCCGATGGAGTACGTTCCGCTCGGCCGGACCGGGCTGAAGGTGTCCCGGCTGTGCCTGGGCTGCATGACGTATGGCGTGCCGGAGCGTGGCACCCACCCCTGGACGCTGGACGAGGCGCAGAGCCGCCCCCTGATCCGGCGCTCGCTCGACCTGGGCATCAACTTCTTCGACACCGCCAACAGCTACTCCGACGGCACGTCGGAAGAGATCGTCGGCCGTGCCCTGCGCGAGCTGGCCCGGCGCGATGAGATCGTGCTCGCCACCAAGGTGTACTTCCCGTCGCGGCAGGCCCCCAACGTCGGCGGTCTGTCGCGCAAGGCCATCCTGGCGGAGATCGACAACAGCCTGCGCCGGCTGGGCACCGACTACGTGGATCTGTACCAGATCCATCGCTGGGACTACGGCACGCCGATCGAGGAGACGCTGGAGGCGCTGCACGACGTGGTGAAGGCCGGCAAGGCGCGCTACATCGGCGCGTCGTCGATGTACGCATGGCAGTTCGCCAAGGCCCTGCACACCGCCGAGCGCCACGGCTGGACGCGCTTCGTGACGATGCAGAACCACCTCAACCTGATCCATCGCGAGGAGGAGCGCGAGATGCTGCCGCTGTGCCGCGACGCCGGCATCGGCGTGCTGCCGTGGAGCCCGCTGGCGCGCGGCCGTCTCACCCGCGACTGGACCGAAGGCAGCGGGCGCATGGCGACCGACGAGGTCGGCAAGCGGCTCTACCTCGAGCGCACGGCCGAGTCGGACCGGCAGGTGGTCGAGGCGGTGGCCCGGGTGGCCACGGCCCGCGGCGTGCCGCGGGCACAGGTGGCGCTGGCCTGGGTGGCGCAGCAGGCCGGCGTGACCGCACCGATCGTCGGCGCGTCGAAGCTGCAGCACCTGGACGATGCGGTCGCGGCGCTGTCGCTGCGCCTCACGCCCGAAGAGCTGCAGGCGCTGCAGGCCCCGTACATTCCGCATGCGATCGCCGGCTTCGAGTGAGCGGCGATCCGGACCACGGCGGAGAACAGGAGAGAACGGCGCATGCGCATCGTGTTCGGGGCACTGGGACTGCTGGTCGCGCTGGCGATCGTGGGTTCGCTGGTGAAGCGGCAGCTGCAGGCCGTCGGCGCGCCGGTGCGGCCCGAGGCGGCCAGTGCCGCCGGCGTGGCG
>NZ_AZND01000076.1:0-15441 GCF_000576205.1 Methylibium sp. T29
GACGCGGCCTTCGGGGCTGGAGGCCGCGGCGCGCGCCGCCGGACTGGGCTTCGTGCCGCTGGCCCGCGAGCGCTACTTCCTCGTGACGCTGAAGTCCACGCTGGAGCAGCCAGCGGTGCAGCGCCTGGTGAGCCTGCTGGGCTCCACGACCTGGGCTCGCACGCTGGCCGGCCTGCCCGGCTACCGCGCCACCGAGCCCGGCGCGGTGCTGGCATTGACGAAGGTACTGCCGTGGTGGAGCTACCGCAGCAAGCACTGAGGAGACGACGATGAAATGGCTGAGATTCCGCCTCGGCGAGCGCCAGGGCTACGGCTGCCTCGATGGCGATGAGGTGCTGGTGCACGAGGGCGACCTGTTCAGCGCAGCGCGGCCCACCGGCGAGCGTTTGCCGTTGGCCGGACTGACCTGGCTCACGCCCTGCGTGCCCGGCAAGATGATCGGCCTGTGGAACAACTTCGCCGCGCTGGCCGAGAAGAACGGCTGGGCCCGGCCCACCGAGCCGCTGTACTTCCTGAAGGCGCCCAGCAGTTTCGCCGCGCACGGCGAGGCCATCGCGCCGCCGGCCACTGACGTGGGCCGCATTGCGTACGAGGGCGAGCTGGCGATCGTGATCGGTCGGAGGGCGCGCGCGGTGTCGCCGGCCGACGCCCCCTCATGCATCTTCGGCTACACCTGCGCCAACGACGTGACGGCCATGGAGCTGATCGCGCGCGATCCGAGCTTCCCGCAATGGGCCCGCGCCAAGAGCTTCGACGGCTTCGGCGTGTTCGGCCCGGTGATCGAGACCGACTTCGACCCCGCACAGGCCACGCTGCGCACGCGGGTGAGCGGCCGCGAGCGACAGAACTACCCGCTGTCGGACATGTGCTTCGGGCCGGCCGAGCTGGTGTCGCGCCTGTCGCACGACATGACGCTGGAGCCGGGCGACGTGATCCTGTGCGGCACCTCGCTCGGCGTGATGCCGATGAAGCCCGGCTGCGTGGTGGAGGTCGAGATCGACGGGATCGGCGTGCTCGCCAATCCCTACGGATGACTCAGGCCAGCGGCTGCACCTGCAGCCTGCCGCGCGCGTCGCCCAGGGTCTTGCCCAGCAGGCTGGCGGCCGCGTAGATGGCGTCGATGGTCGGCGTGGGCGTGTCGGTGATGCGCCCCAGCTCGACCACGCTACCGACCAGCGCCTCGAGTTCGAGCGCGCGGCCGTTCTCCACGTCCTGCAGCATCGAGGTCTTGTGCGCGCCCACCGCCTCGGCGCCGGCGATGCGCTTGTCGAGCGAGATCTTGAACTCGACACCGAGCTTCTGACCGACTGCCTGCGCCTCACCCATCATGCGCGCCGCGAGCTCGCGCGACAGCGGAAAGCGGCAGATGTCCTGCAGCGTCGCATGCGTCAGAGCACTGATCGGGTTGAAGCTCAGGTTGCCCCACAGCTTGACCCAGATCTCGCCGCGGATGTCCTTGGACACGGGGCTCTTGAAGCCGGCGCGGATCATGGCCTGCGACAGCGCTTCGATGCGCGGGCTGCGCGAGCCATCGGGTTCGCCGAGCGTGAAGCGGTTGCCCTCGATCACCTTGACCACGCCTGGCGACACCAGCTCGGCGGCCGGGTAGACCACGCTGCCGATCACGCGCTCGGGCTCGATGTGCTGCGCCAGCAGGCCGTCGGGATCGACGCTGCGCAGCGCCTGCCCGTCGTAGGGGCCGCCGAGCTTGTGGAAGTACCACCATGGCACGCCGTTGATCATCGTGACGACCATGGTCTGCGGGCCGAACAGCTCGCGCAGATCGGGCAGCAGGTCACGCACCTGGTGCGCCTTCACGGTCAACAGCACGGCGTCCTGCGGCCCGGCCTCGGCCATGCGCTGCACCGCCTTGGCGGTCGGCGCGTGCTGCTCACTGCCGTCTTCCAGCCGCAGACGGAAGCCGTTCGCGCGGATCGCCTCGAGGTTGCGGTTTCGAGCGATGAAGGTCACGTCCTCGCCAGCAATCGCCAGCTTGGCGCCGAGATACCCGCCGATCGCACCGGCACCGACGATCGCGATCTTCATGCCATGCCTTCCTTGCGTTCCCGGGCCTTGTAGTGATCCTTGGCAAGACCCCACAGCGGCCACAGCAGCATCACGATGGCCAGACCGGCGATGCTGCCGACCAGCGGGTTGGACCAGAAGATGGCCAGGCTGCCCTGCGACAGCAGCATCGCCTGGCGGAAACTCGCTTCAGCCATGTCGCCCAGCACCAGCGCCAGCACCATCGGCGCCAGCGGTACTTGAGCTTCTTGAACAGATAGCCCACCACGCCGAACACCAGCATCAACCACACGTCGAACATCGAGCTGTGCACCGTGTAGGCACCGATCGCGCAGATGACGATGATCACCGGCGCGATCACCGAGAACGGGATGCGCAGGATCGAGGCCCAGAACGGCACGGTGGTCAGCACCACCAGCAGGCCGACGATGTTGCCGAGGTACATGCTGGCGATCAGCCCCCAGACGAAGTCCTTCTGTTCGACGAACAGCATCGGTCCCGGCTGCAGGCCCCAGATCAGCAGACCGCCCAGCAGCACCGCCGCGGTCGGCGAGCCCGGGATGCCGAGCGTGAGCATCGGCAGTAGCGCCGAGGTGCCGGCGGCGTGGGCCGCAGTCTCCGGCGCCACCACGCCCTCGATCTGGCCCTTGCCGAAGCTCGCCGGGTCCTTGGAGCTGCGCCGCGCGATGCCGTAGCTCATGAACGAGGCCGGCGTCGCGCCACCCGGCGTGATGCCCATCCAGCAGCCCACCACGGTGGAGCGCAGGAAGGTCAGCCAGTAGCGCGGCAGCCCGGCCCAGGTCTGCAGAACCACGCGCGGGTTGATCTTGGCGTTCTTGCCCTTGAAGGACAGCCCCTCCTCCATCGTCAGCAGGATTTCGCCGATGCCGAACAGGCCGATCACCGCGATCAGGAAGTCGAAACCCTTGAGCAGTTCGCTCACGCCGAAGGTCATGCGCAGCGTGCCGGTCACGCTGTCCAGGCCCACCGCGGCGAGCGCGAAGCCGAGCATCATCGCGGCGATCACCTTGGCCGGCGGCTCCTTGCTCATGCCCACGAAGCTGCAGAAGGTGAGCAGCTGCACTGCGAAGAACTCGGCCGGCCCGAACTTCAGCGCGAACTTGGCGAGCAGCGGTGCCAGGAAGGTGATCAGGATCACCGCGAACAGCGCCCCGACGAAGCTGGAGGTGAAGGCCGCCGTCAGCGCCTGCGCGGCGCGGCCCTGCTGCGCCATCGGGTAGCCGTCGAAGGTCGTCGCTACCGACCACGGCTCGCCGGGAATGTTGAACAGGATCGAGGTGATCGCCCCCCCGAACAGCGCACCCCAGTAGATGCAGCTCAGCATGATGATCGCCGAGGTGGGGTTCATGCTGAAGGTGAGAGGCAGCAGGATCGCGATGCCGTTGGCGCCGCCCAGCCCGGGCAGCACGCCGATCAGCACGCCCAGCGTGATGCCGATCAGCATGTACATCAGGTTCGGCAGCGTCAGCGCCACGCTGAAGCCATGCATCAGGTTGCCGATTTCTTCCATGATCTTCCAGCAAAGGGGTTAGTAGCGCGGCTCAGAGGCCGAGCCAGTGCTCGATCGGGCCCTTGGGCAGCGGCACCAGGAACCAGCGCTCGAAGACCAGGAAGAAGAACAGCGGCACACCGACCGCCACGGCGGCCGTCAGGGCCCAGCCGAACTTGCCGTGGCGGCGCATGAAATAGCCGATCAGCAGCAGCGACGCGGCATAGATGCCCAGCACGGCGATGCCGCCGACATACACGCCCATCGGCAGCAGCACCGCGAGCACCATGCCGATCTGCGCGCGCTCGGCAAACACCTCGTCGCTGCGACGCCAGCCCAGCAGCGCCTTGATCAGCACGGTGGCGCTGGAGGCCAGCAAAAGCAGACCGATGTAGAACGGAAAGTAGCCCGACCGCGGGCCATCGTCGGCCCAGCCGATCCCTGCCCTCATGCTGTCGACGATCACCAGCACCGCCAGCGCCATCAGCACCGCAGCCACGATCAGCTCGGGCCAACGCGACCCGATCGCATCGCTCGAAGTTTCAGAGTCCATGAGCTCGTTCCAGAAAAATCCGCCGGCGGCCACAAGCGCCGCGATCAACCGAGCAGCCGCCACGGGCCGGCGCCGCCGGCCCCTCAGCGGCGCCCCCTGGAAGGGGAGCGGCGCAGCCGCAACGGGGGTGGTCGTCCTACTGTGCGATGAAGCCCGCTTCCTTCATGAGGACGCGGTGCATCTGCTCGGTCTTGCCGAGCCAGTCGAAGAACTCGGAGCCGGTGAGTGCCGTCTGGTTGAAGGCGCCCTTGGCCATGAACTCCTGCCACTCGGGCAGCGCGCGCAGCTTCTTGAACAGGTCGAGGTAGTAGGCCACCTGCTCCTGCGACACGCCAGGCGGCATGAAGATGCCGCGCAGCATCACGTACTCGACCGGCAGGCCCGCCGCCGGGCAGGTCGGCACATCGGCCCACGACTGGGTGGCCGTGAGCTTGGTCTTGTACGGCATGGGCTGCTTGTCGAACACGCACAGCGCCCGCAGCTTGCCGGCGCGCCAGTGCGACTCGGCCTCGATCGGATTGTTGACGGTGGAGTCGACGTGCTTGCCGACCAGCTGCACCGCCACGTCGCCGCCGCCCTTGAAGGGGATGTAGGTGATCTTCTTCCCGGCGGCCTTTTCCAGCAGCACGGTGATGATCTGGTCTTCCTGCTTGGAGCCGGTGCCGGCCATCTTCACGCTGCCGGGCGGCGCGGCCTTCACCGCGTCGAAGTAGGCCTTGGCCGTCTTGTATGGCGACTCCTCGTTGACCCACAGCACGAACTGGTCGAGCGCCAGCATCTGCACAGGCGTCAGGTCGCGCCAGTTGAATGGCACACCGGTGGCCAGCGGCGTGGTGAACAGGTTCGACAGCGTGATGATGATCTTGTGTGGATCGCCCTTCGCTTCCTTCACGGCGAGAAAGCCCTCCGCGCCAGCGCCGCCCGAGCGATTGACCACGACGATCGGCTGCTTGGTCAGGTTGTTCTTCGCCGCCACGCCCTGGATGAAGCGCGCCATCTGGTCGGCACCGCCACCGGTGCCCGCCGGCACGACGAACTCGATCGGCTTGGCGGGTTCCCACGCAGCAGCCAGCGGCGCATGGCCTAGGCCGGCCAGCGCGGCCGTCGCGAGCGCGGTGCGCAGGAAGAGCTTCTTGACTGTCTGCATCTTGTCTCCTTCGTGGTCGGCGGACGCCGGATTGATCATTCGAACCTTCTCATAGGGAGCCGCCCTGAGCTGCCCCGCGGCACGATAAGGGCCTCCTCCCCCAAGAGGAATTCAGCTTTTGTTCTGGTTCTGTTCAGCAATCTTTTAATCGGCGCCGCCCGCCGATCAGCCCAGACCGAGCTTCTGCGCCAGCCCGATGCGCTGCAGCTTGCCGGTCGCACCCTTCGGGATCTCGTCCATGAACAGGATCTTCTTGGGCACCTTGTAGTCGGCGGCGCGCTTGGCGACGAAGTCCTGGATCTCGCGCTCGGTGGCGCTAGCGCCCTCCTTCAGCACCACGACCGCGGCCACCTCCTCGCCCAGCTTCGGGTGCGGCATGCCGAAGCACACGCACTGGCCGACCGCCGGGTGGTCCATCAGGATCTCGTCCACTTCGCGCGGACTGACCTTCTCGCCGCCGCGGTTGATGATCTCCTTCAGGCGGCCGGTCAGACTGATGTAGCCGTCGGCATCCTTGCTGCCCTGGTCGCCAGTGCGGAACCAGCCGTTCAGGAAGCCCTCGGCATTGGCCTTGGGGTTGTTTTCGTAGCCGGCGGTGACATTGGGGCCGCGGATCACGATCTCGCCGATCTGGCCAGCGGCGAGCAGACTGCCGTCCTCGCCCATGATCTCGACCTCCGGCCCCGCCGGCAAGCCCACTGCCCCGGGCTTGCGCGCCAGCGGCGGCAGCGGGTTCGAGGCCATCTGGTGCGTGGCCTCGGTCATGCCGTAGGCTCGATCAATGGCGCCTTGAAGATCTCCTCGAGCTCCTTGATCACCTGCGGCGGCATCGACGACGACGACGAGCGCAGGAAGCGCAACGGGTTGCGCGCGATCACGTCGGCATTGCCCTTGGCGCGCTGCACGATCGCCTGGTGCATGGTCGGCACCGCCGTGTACCAGGTGGGCTTGGCCTCGTCCATCCAGGCGAAGAACTTCAGCGCGTTGAAGCCGGGTGTGCAGAACACCTGCGAGCCTGCCGACAGCGGCGCCAGCACGCCCGCGATCAGGCCGTGGATATGGAACAGCGGCATGATGTTCAGGCCGATGTCGCTGGCCGTGAACTGCAGCGTCTTCCGGATGTTGGCTGCCGAGGCGCAGAGGTTGCCGACCGACAGCGGCACGATCTTCGGCCGCGAGGTGGTGCCGAGGTGTGCAGCACCATGCCCACGTCGCCCGCCTCGCCGTAACCGCCCTGCGCGGCTGCGGGGGCGCCGCCACCGTCCCGTGCGGCCAGCCGGAAGCTGCCGGCCGGCGCGCCGGGCTCGACGATGAGGTCGACGACCCGCACCCCGAGCTTCTGCGCCACCGCGATCGCCGGCGAGCTGCTGCCCTGCTCGACGATCAGCAGCTTTGCGTTCAGGTCCGACAGGTAGAACTCGAACTCGTCGGCGCGATAGGCCGGGTTCAGCGGCGCGCTGGTGGTGCCCGAGGCACAGGCCATGTAGCAGGTGGCCATCTCGGGGCCGTTGTTCAGCACGATGGCGACGCGGTCGTTGCGCCCGGCGCCCAGCGCATTCAGGCTCGCCAGCGTGGCGTCGACCAGCGCGCGCAATTCACGGTAGGACAGCGCAGTGCGGCCCGGAGCGGAGATCGCGGGGGCAGCATCGGCGCCGTGGGCAAGGAGGTCTTTCAGCGAGGTTTGCATCGGTCTCTGATGTTGAGGCGGCCTGCGGCCGCGGATCGTCGGGAGCTGGAGACAAATGTACGGAGGCCATCGCGCCGGCACATCCGGGCGCTCCCCATGCAGGGGCGTCGGGGCGCAGACCGCGGGTGGGTCACGTCGCCTGCGTCGCAGATCACGACGCGCGGAGGTTCAGCAGGGCTTGAGCCGAGGGGTGCTCGGACTATCTGCAACGAAGAACATGAACTGCCGTGTGAGGCCGTTCCGCGAAGATTTATACCCCATGCCGGCGAAACGACCAATCCTGCGCAGGCGCATGGCCGCAACGCAATCGGCACGTGTGAACACAAATATATCGCCGACGGTCGATAGGCGTGGGCACCACGCCATGCCCCGGGCCTACTTGGTAGAGCCGCTGAACTTGAGCTGCGCCATCTCGTCACAGTAGCGCTGGCTCATGTCGAGCCAGTGCTCCCGCGCGTCGCTCATGCGGTCGATCAACTCGGACATGACGGTCCAGTTCATGTCGGCACCGAGCGAGGCGGTCGTCTGGAGCAGGCGCTTGTACTCGGCGGCCACCGCCTCCCAGGCCTCGAAGGCCTGCAGGATGTCCTGCAAGTTCACGGGGGTCTCTGCGGCCATGGCGTCGCGTATGGAGATTGGGCGTGCCGAAGTATTGCCCAACTGCCCCGCAACGCGCCCGCGGTCGCGCGCCACACGGAGGCTTGCGTTTGTCGGCCTACCCCGCTAGCGTGCCTGCCATCGCAGCCCCAACCTACAGCCGGCAGGTCCGGCCGCCGGGAAACCCATGAAAAACCTTGCCCGCTACATCCTCTGCCTGTCGCCACTCGTCTGCTCGACGGCTTTTGCACAAGCTGCGGAGGTCAAGGTGCTGCGGGATCTGGACGCCACCGGCCGGACCACATTGACCCGCGAGGAGCTCGTACAGCTGCTGCCTGGCGCCAACATGAGCCGCATCTCGGCAAAGGGCAACACACACATCTGGAAGAACGAGAGTGGTGGCAGCTTCATCATCTCGTCGGACAACCGCGACCGCGGCGCGGTCGCCTCGACGGCAGCCGGCAAGTGGAGCATCTCCGACGACGGCCGCTACTGTGTGCTGATCGAGTGGAAGCTGATCGAGACCGAGGAGTGGTGCCGCTACATCGTGCGCTCAGGCGAGGATTACTACGCAACGAAGTCCGACAAGACCGGCACGGAGCGGGTCCACAAGCTCTCGATCAAGCGTTAGCGACCCAGTCTGACAGCCCCCCTGAGGTCGCACCGCTGCGTCGACATCGAGACGCTCCGCTCACAGCTTCGACAGCGCAGGACGGACCTCATGACCGCTGGCCGAGGTGGCAGATGTCGAGACCTGGGCAGGGTCAGCGTCCGGCTCCCGGAGACCGACGGAAGGCGCGGGTTTGAACCTAGCAAGATCTGACAGGTGACGCGACGATGCGGGAAGCAGACACTGACGGCTCCCGATGCACGCGTCTCGGCGGTTTCGCCCATGACTCGACGCGTCGGCGACAGGGAGGGCCGCCATGGATGCCTGTCTTGTTCCGTCTGCTGCAAAGTCCGGCGCCTGCCGCTGTGGTCGACGCGCCTTCGTCAGACATTGCATGGCGACATGTCTGTGCGCATCCACCTTCCGGATCACCGCCGAGCCCCTGGAAGGAGAGTCCCCGGAGGCCGACCTGACACGGGCAAGGCGCGAATTCGGGGCCTTGGTGGTTGCGGCACGTGCGCTGGATTTCGACCGACGCATCGCATTCATCAACGTCGAGGTCAATCAGCGAATCGAGTATGTGGCCGACCCGGCGTCGGTGCCCGGCGCGGACGTGTGGTCGACCCCCTGCGAAACCCTGGCCCGCGGCGCGGGCGACTGCGAAGACTTCGCGATCACGAAATTCTTCCTGCTTCTGGCAAGCGGCCACCCCCAGCACGGCGTTCGGCTGCTGTACGCGCGCTACAGCCGGATCGACCTCCAGGCTGCGCCGGTGCCTCACATGGTGGCGCTTGCGCAGTGGCCGTTCGTCGATCCGCTCGTCATGGACTCCGTCAACCCGCTGCTCATCGCGCTGTCACGCCGCGACGACCTCCACCCCATCTTCAGTTTCGACCAATCGGCCGTCTGGCAGCAGGTCGATGCGGTGTCGATGTCGCCACGGCGAAGCGGGATCCGGCCGTGGCGCACGACGCTGGCTCGCGCGGGGCAGCAGTTGCACTGACTGCAACGCGGAAAGCGGCTGATCGAAAAGAAGAAGCCCGTACCAGTGGTCTTTCACTGGCACGGGCTGTCCGGTTTGGTGGGCCGGGGTCTATCGAACTGTGGCGCCAAAGCCGCACAGATTCTCGATGTACGGAATTCCCAACCGCGATGTTGTCCGGAAAGTTATCCGGTTGCGGCGCCGCGTCTACGCACGAAACCGAAGTAAAAAGCTTCGCCTGCACCCAGCGGTGCATGGCGCTCAACGCCGCAAAATGCTCGTAATTCTGCGATGGTCACACGGGCCGCGCGGAGATCTGAGTCTGACAGCAAGGAGCCACATGTACTGCACGGCCACTACACCCGCCCCGCCGCCGCCAGACCGTGAACAACCGCCGATTGAGCGCCGGGAAATGCCCCGAACCGGGCGCGGCAGTTCGTATGAGCGTAAGGGCCGATAGGTTGAAACCATGCACTTGAACCTAACCGGGCCGTCACCCAGTCCACCTGCTCCAGTTCCTGATCGTGAGCAGCCTCCGCCGGGGCGAATCGAGATACCCCCGCGTCCCTACTGAGGAAGGCTCATCACAGGGCCCAACGCGCCGCCGCCCATAGTCCACCCATGAACACCAATGGCGTAAGCACCGCTAGCAGGCGAACCCAATTGAGCCGCGTCGCCCGTGTCTCATTGCGCTTAAAGATGTCCGCCAATCGCTCTTGCAGAAGCACGAGCATCTCGCGACGAGCATCTAGCGGCTCCTCACCAGGCCTCTCCAACCAACTCTTTGGCTCGCTGTAAAGGGCCGGCACCGGGGACACCATAAGGCAGCTGACAACCAGCCAGAACGCCAATGCGGACAGCCACGCACACACTCCGGCAGCGGCCCATGCAAGCGAACTCGAGCCGGGCTCGAACAATTTCACCGCGAATGCCAGGGATCCGCCGATCCCGGCCAGCAGCACTGTGAGGGTGACTTCTGCCTGCTTAGCGATCCACTCGGCTGTGGCCAATCGCCCTTTCATAGCCTCGTAGCCTTGCTCTTCGGCGAGCGTCACAAGATCCGGGTGATGCTGGGGGTCCAGCATTCGAGTCCTTGTTGCTTTGTCTAGGCGCTCGACCATCGAACAAGTCTACTGGCCGCCCGCGCTGGGCAGCGGCCGGTTCGCATTGTCACGTCGGCTGCGATGCAACCCAGAGGCTGGATCTGAGGGTCCGATATTTGATTACCAGCGGGTGCGTCGATCGCAACGACGGCGTGCACCAGGGCAGATCGCTGTACGCCGGCCGCCTCCCGAGCCTTGCGGAGCAGCGCGCGGCGGTGTTCGTTGCCGGCTTTTTGGGCGGCTTCTGCGGATAACTTAGAGGGGGTCTCGGGGTCATCTTCTCGGGCCCTCCAGCCCTGCGAGTTACCCACTTACGGGTCAAATTCTCCTTTGATTGCGAGGACCTACTGGAGACGTTCTCGCTGGTCCCTTGGTTGTTGCCGTGCAACCTACTCTGGTTGTCAAGGGCAAGGAGAGCCTTCGTTTTGGCTTGTCGCGCAAGCCGACAACAGGGTCGACCTCGCGGCCTACAACACTGAAAATGCGGCCCGAAGTGGCGCTGCCCCGGCACCTCTACAGGGGGTCCAATCCGCGGTGCGCCGACACAGAATCGCGGCCATGAAACGCCTGCTCGCCGCCGCTGCACTGCTGACCGGCTTCGCCACGTCGGCCTATGAGGTAGACGAGAGCAAGTGGTTTGGCTACTTCGCCGGCAAGCACGCCCAGCATCCGGCCCTGCTGCTGCTGTCGACGGCGAAGTGCACCGCCAAGGGCGGGCGTCCACAAGACAAGTGGTTCGTCGCGCTCGAGGTGGTGAGACTGCCGCTCATCGACAGGACGGTGGAAGAGGTCGAAGTGCCTGCTTGCTGGCGCAGAGACCCGGACGGCTCGAAGAACCGGCAGTATTGCCGCGTCGACCGTGCATCGAATGAGCTCGGGGACGTCTGCTTGTAGATCGGCGACGAGCATTTCCTCAATGCCCGGACACTCCCGCGCCAGGCACCCTCCCGCTGACCGATGCGGCCCACGCTCGCACACCGGCTGCGCGACCACGCCGACGATCTCACCTTCTAGTCCGACACCGACGTGCCGTCTTTGCGCCGGTAGACCGACACGTGGACCTTGAGCAGCACGATCGGGCTCTTCATGCAGGCGTTCCCAACAGTGTGTCGATGACCGACGTGATGCTGGCCTGCGCGCGCGCGCCGACCGCATCGACGTCGGCCGCGCCCTCGGCCGCCATCACCAGGTAGCGTCCATCAGCTGCGCGGCCAGCCAGCGGAACAGCGCGGCGGCAGGGCTCTCCGCCGCGCGCACGGCCTCGCCGCGCAGCAGCACGGTGATCGCCATGCCGACGCCGCGCGGCGTGTTCCAGCCTGGCATGGCCGCATAGGGCGACTCGCCCCCCATGAAGATCGACCCGACCCGCTCGCACTCGCCGTGAATCTGGCGCGTCATCTCGTCGGCATCGACGTCGCCGTTGCGGCGCCACTTGTAGATCTCAACGATGCGGTGACAGAAGCCCTGCACGAGGCGCTCGACCACCTCCGGGCTGCCGAGGCTGTCGCCGGCAGTGCGGGCAGCATCGATCAGCGCGCGATCGGGCGCGCCGCGTTTAGCAGCGCGCGCCTTGCTTCCTTCGACGGTACGCGGGTCGGTCATGGTCACCCCAGGACGCGCGCCGACACGACGCGCACCGATTTCGTCATGGTACTGGCTGCCTGGGCCATCAGGTCGGCCAAGTTGGACGGTGCTGCTACATAGTGGCGAAGGACCAAAGCAGGAATTCCTGCCTCGCCCAACGCGATTACCAGGGCGTTGACCAGAGCGGAGTTTTCCGCGTTTTGAGCGCCTCACCAATTCACGGACGAGTAACGCGACGTCGCTATGGTCTCTTGTAGAGATGAACTGCAAACTCTCCAAATTTGGAGAAATAAACAGTGCACTGATCGGGCAGTAGCCGGGTCAAGTTCACCTTCGCACGGTGGAGGGACTTTTCCTCGACTGCAATTCAGAAGCTGTCCTCACGGCACGGCGACTTCGGACAGTTCACAGTGGATTTCGCCACCCATACTGTACTTGGGCAGAACTATCTAGCAGCTAATCGATGCTCAAAATGCGGCCGCGGTCGATCGTCGAGGATCGCAAAGCTGGCTTCGAGATCTTCCGGATCCAGGTTGGGCCAACCGACCATGATCGATCATTAACATTGAATCGGGCGGCAGGCCATATTTGCGACACATGCACGTCGACACCCTCTAGACATGACCCCATCTGTGGCCCAGTTTCGTTTGGCGCACGGCTTGGCTTGATTTAGGCCAAGGGATGCCGGTCCACTCGGGCGCGGCCGTGAAAAGCCGCGGAGACGGCTGGATACAGCTCAGCAACAGCCCCGGCCGATGCAGCGGTTTCAAGCCGCTCTAGCCGCAAGGTCGGCCCGGATGCTCTCCACAGCCCGCCTGAGCGGGTCAGCAACCTGCAGTTGAATGCTGCTCTCTGCGTTCACCTGCATTTCGGCTATGAGCCCGTCGACGTGCGCGAGGGCCATTCGTTTGTTGGGGTGGCCGTCAAAAATTGCTTCGAGGACGAAGCGGTATGCGTCAATCTGCGCCTCTGGTCTCATGGTTACCCCCTTGCGAGCCTAGGCCAGCAAAGATTCACCTCGCCGCGCACTGGCACCGCGCGTCAGTGCATGGCCATACGATCGCTCAGCCGGTGCTGAAGGTCTGTACGCCGCTCGGCCGCTGCGGTGCTCACCGGGTGGTGGTGTGCATGTTCATCGTACAACGCACGGCCTCGCTCCAGCAGAACCGCCCGCAAACACGGTTCATCCGTAAGCGCCTGGTAGTAGGCGGCAAAACACTTGGCCCAGGCGTTGCGCGTCAGGAAGTTCATTGTTGAAGCTTCGGCGCCGAAGTGCGTGGTCAACATCCCCCATCCTGGTGAGACGGGACCAGTGACAGCTCGGCCGGTATCCCGATCGATATCCACTTGGCGGCTAGCGTGCTGGCTGGAACATGATGATGCCCATGCCGGCTAGCGCGACGATGACACCTGCCACGTCCCAGGCAGTCGGCCGAACCTGATCGACGGCCCACAGCCACGCGAGGGCAACGCCGATGTACACACCGCAGCCAGAGGCCTAGTCCTCGACCCGCCCCGCCTCGAACACCTCGATCGGCGTGAGCTGCACCGGATCTCGGCAGGCAGCGATCGATTCGCTTACTTCAAGCCAACATGGTGCGGTACAGCTCTGCCGCAAAAATGAACAGTAGCGCGCCCGCACCCGCGACGGCGAAAAGTACTGCTGGGATCAGTTGCCATATCCAAAGGCAATCGATTCTCGAACTGATCTGCCTTGAAGCGCGCTGCCAAGCAGCGAGAGTCGCTCCCTCGTCCGATTTCGCCAGCGCCTTGTTGACGTTTTGATATTGCAAGGTTGCATAGATCATCGTGAAGACCTCCCAAGCGACGAAGATCACGAGGGAAAGTGCCATGGCAAGCCCTGCGAACGCGCGAACGCTCGGATATGCCCCCTTCTCGGCCAAGCTCCATAGCGCGTAAAACCCGGCGTATCCAATCCCAACAACGACGTTCGCATAACTGTGGGCATGGCTGTTTTGCTTTTCCGCCAGCTGCACGATCGCAGCAACTTGGGCTTCGTGTTGCTTTCGCGCCGCCTCAATTCGATGCGTCGCATCGATCTTCTTCATCCCGCCGCTCATGGCTTCGATGTTCCGTGCGAGTGTCTTGATGTCAGAGTTGACTTTGCCGGTCCAGTCGTTAAGGTCAATGGCCCGGCGGCCCGTTTGAAGAGGTATTTCGTCTCTCATGCGACGGCATTATGGCGAGGCCGGCGACCTTGAGAAACTCGACCTGGTCAGCACTCACCGGCTCCCGTCCTCCAGATGGCGCTCCGCCAGCTGCAGCGCTTCGATCAGCGTCGCCAGCGCAGCCGCAGCCAGCTCAGCCGCATCGAGCGCCCCCCTTGCGACTCGGCACCGTCGCCACCTCACCCATCAGCACGACCACAGAGTTGCTGGAACACGCAGTATCCGGTCTAGGATTCACGGTCGCTGCACCGAGGAGTAAAAGCATGCCTGCCGATGAGATCCAGAAGAAGACAGGTAGACATCGGGTTAAAGAGGATCCGGAGCAGGCCATCAAACGAATCGTGGATGCGCACGCTCGCGCTGACAAGCTCGCCCGTAACGTGGTCGATGCGGTTTGCAAGCTGGCGGAACACTTGGAGGAACCGCCAGGAACGAAGGGGCCCGCAAAGGATCCGCCAGTTGACCTCGACGCTCTGCTGGCGGAGCTAGAAGCCCAGCCGCTCGATGAACTTCGACAATCGAGGCGTCATGGAATCGCCGTGCGGCGGTACTGTCGAGAGTTGATCCACGATTACCGGGAAACAGAAGCAGCTGTGGGTCGGCAGTGGAACTTCGATCCCACAGCTTTCGAGCTCATGAAGGGAATGTGGATCAGCGAGGCGACGATAGCCAAACACAAGGTCTATCGGGCGCTGGATCAGCTGCAGGCCGGTCGAGATGAGCAACTGGCAATGGTGAAGCTGGCTGGTTAGTCGGTCGACACGCTACAACGGCCCCAGCGAGTTAGAGAACCGGACTTACGACAAGATCACTTGTTCCTTACGGCCATCCGAGTACTAAGGCTTCGCGGGCTCTGTGGAATAGCTGCCCCCAACAAGCTCTTGTTGCAGCGGGCTTTGGGTCTTCTGATATGCGCGTTCCAGGAACGTTCTGACGACAGCAACTGCGCGCTCTGCGCCATTCTGCGTCACCATCTTCTCAAGTGCCGATTGTGGTGGTGGTAGGGACGGGTTCTCAAAATCGTCGTCGGTGAAGTGATTCACCTCGTCGATATCTTCGGGCTTTGCATGCGCTACCTGATTCCGAAATCTGAAGAGTGTCCGCAAGTCCGCCCAAATCGGATCATCCTTTTCATACGGCAACCCAAGTTCTTTCCAAACCGCACGGATCTTGGCGATCGGTGATGAACTCCCATAGTCTTCAGGGTCGTCAACCAACCGCTGCACGAGTAGGTTGGTCAGCGCCTCGAAGGCCAGCGCTGAGAAAGTCATCGCGATCTCGTATTGATCGAACTTGCTCCCAGCAGGGGCCGTCTTTGCGGCGTCAAGCGCGGTGCCGGCCACCTCAAGAAGCTTGTGGTGCGCCGAATACCGACGCTTCTGTCTCATGGGGTACGTGATCGGGGAGACCATGTGCAAAGCCTTTCTCGCTGCCGCACAGCAATTTGGAGTCAT